>NZ_DATGNR010000048.1:0-2642 GCF_035306605.1 Xanthomarina sp.
AAAAAGTATTCTTGGTTTCCAAACGCTCCAAAGTATTTGTACCGTTAAATGTAAGGTCGTTGTAATTATTGGTTGTTCCGCGATTCCACACCGAGCTTAATTGCAACATTTGTGTTTTAGAAATATCATAAGTAGTCAAAAGATTTATATAACCCTTTTTCAAGTGGCTTTTAAATTGATTGTTTTCAGAGTTTTCAAAATACGTGTCGCCTACATTGGTAACGCTGTAGCGATTATTAAACGCATAATTTTCATCGAAACCTAAAAACCCCACGAGCTTAATTTTTAATTTTTCCGTAACCGGGACAATGGTGCTCAACGAAACATGTTCGGCATTATTGATGCGTGTTCTGTGGTCTTTCAGCTGACCCGCTCTGCCGCCGCTTAACCCCATTAATTGGTTTAATTGATCTCCTCTTCCAATAGATTCTACTTCGTAGTTGTTATAAAACATACTTTCCAGTGAACCCACACGGTCAACACCCACGTTGTTTAAGCCGTATGTTAAAAAATTCTTGTATTTTTTACTAAAGTTCATTAAGTTGCCCGAAACATCGTACCGATTTTCTGTAACCAAACCGTAACCGGCAGTAATATCGCCAAACCATAAATCTTTGTATTCTTCGTCAATGGTAAGGTTTAAGGCAACTTTGTTTGATTCTTCTACGCCTTTTAATAATTTATTGTTACTGTAATTACGTAACACCTGTACTTTATCCAACGGTTTGTTGGGCATATTTTTGGTTAAAATACTATATCCTCGATTGAAAAAATCATCGCCCTCGACCATTACTTTTTCAATTTCGGTATCTTCAAATTTAATTTTCCCGTCTTTTTCTACGGTAATTCCGGGAATGTTTTTTAATAAATCTTCTACCACCACTTCGCGACCGGTACTGAATGCTTTGGCATCGTAAGAAAGTGTGTCGCCACGCACTTGAATGGGATTATCTATTTCAATGACCAGATCTTCCAATAATTCGGTGCTTTCTTCTAAAGTAATTGTAAGATTGTATTCTTTTTTATCTTTTGTAACCGTTAACGGTTGTTGTTGCTTTACAAACCCCATTTTATTGACCTCAACTACAAAACTACCTTCACTTTCTATTTGAATATTAAAAACGCCCTGTGCATTGGTAAACCCAAACTGCAAAATATGGTCTTCGCTGTTTTTTATAAGAACAGAAGCATTAGGTATCGGTTCGTTTGCTTCGGAAACAACCTTGCCTTTACAAACGGTTTGTGCCTGTAAAGAAACGGTTGTTAGTAAAGCTATTAAAAATGTAATGAGTGTTTTTGGCATGTATGTTTATTGCGCTGTTATTTTTTAGGTTCTTCTTCCCATTCGTAGATCAGTTCTATTCCTTTTCTATCTTGTTTTTCCCTAGTTCTTTCTGACCCTCTTTCGCGAATTTCGCTCTCAAAAAATTCTGATATTATCTTTTCTCTTTCTATTGTAAATTCTTTTAATGATTGAATTTGATCATATGGAATATTCTTAAAAAAATCGAATTTATTTTGATACAATTCTTCTTTTAAAAATTCTATTTTAGTTACAGCAAAATTGTATTTTTTAGTTTCATCACTTAAATTTATAATTAAACCTGGTAATCCACCAAATTTATATGGTCCTGCTGGATAAGGAAGTGATGGTGCATACCAAGCTTCCCACTTTCTACCTCTAAAATTTGTTGTAGCTTTATAACATTCAATGTCATCAATTACTTTTTTTTCGCTCAATAGCTGCCATTTTATATTTAAATCATCTATTATTTTAGATTTTTTTTCAACAACTAAATAGCCAAATGTTTCTAATTTATTTGTTGTGCGATCTATTTTAAAAAAAACATTATCGTTGACTAAAGGTTTAAAAGTTTGTCTAACTACATTAGTGTCAGGCGCAGGTGTAGGCTTTACTTGCTTACTACTGCCATAATCTTGTTCGTAGATTGACGTTGCAGCTGTGGTATATAGCGTTGCTTTACGTTCAATAGGTCTATCTGTATCGAAATATTCTCTATATTCTATAACTACACCTTGAAATTGAGCGAATATATTATTAACGAAGAGTAGGAAAATAATTAGTTTAAGGTTTTTCATCTTTTCAATATTTAATAAACATAAATGTACAAAATAGTACATTTATGTTTATTCTTTTTTACATTGCAATTATATCGAACTCAAGAACTGCTTCAGGAAACATTCCCTGTAACATAGCTGCATCCGCAACGAGTCTGTTTAAACATGGTTCACCGCCTTCTCGACCTATAACCCAATGAAATTCTAATAATTCTCCATCAGGCGAAATAACACTAATTGAAAACTGACATGGATAGTAAGCAGCATTGGTATTGTAGAATCTCAATACTTCTTCCATACTGTGATTTGTATAAGAATTACTTTCTACATTGTCATTATAGAAATAATTGTTATTTACATGTGCCTCATTTGAAGCTAAACTGCTTCCCGCAAAAGCTACACAAGCTATTGCACTGAATACTAATTTACGCATAATTTTTTAATTTTGTTGCCCCATTTTAAGGACTTGGGCGGTTAATTGCGTCCTGTTTTCTAAATCAGTTAAAGTCGTTGGATAGAAATAAGACTTTTCTTTTTCTTAGCAATTGGCTGGCAATTTTTCT
>NZ_DATGNR010000049.1:0-33493 GCF_035306605.1 Xanthomarina sp.
TGACCGTTGTCCAAATGATGGTTTGGGTAGAGATATGGTTGAAAACTATATGGATTACACCAACGATGCATGTATGAATATTTTTACCAACGATCAAGTAAGTAGAATGCTAACCGTTCTTGAAAATAGTCCTGGAATTTCAGAATTACCATTTTCTACAACTGGAGATGTTGAAATCATGGATTTAGATGCTAGTATTAAAATTGAGAATCTTAATGTTGCAAACTGTTCTGATTATTCAATAACTCCTGAATTAAAAATCACAAACAGAGGTAACAATACCCTAACTTCAGCTACAGTTAGCTATAACCTTGATAATGGAACAAGCTTGAACATTAACTGGACAGGTTCTTTAGCATACAGTGAATTTGAAATTATTTATGTTCCAGAAATAAGTGTTGCTCTAGGAGCTCACACATTTAATGTTTCGCTTAGCAACCCTAATGGAGGCACAGATGAGCAAATGACTAACAACACACATTCTTCTAACTTTACTATTACAGGAACAGCTTGTGCTTCAGTAGCTAGCACACAATATGGAACAAGCACCACCGGAGTTATCTTTAACACTATAAGCAATTTAAATACAGGTAAACCTTCTGGTTATAGTGATTATACTACTATGTCTACTGATGTAAATCGTGATAGCAGTTATAATTTAACTGTAAATGCTAATAGTGATGGTAACTATCAAGTTATCACTTATGCTTGGATAGATTGGAATCAAAACTGTAGTTTTGATGATCCAGGTGAGCAATACAACCTTGGAACTTCTGGTAATATTAATAATCAGCCAACTACAAATTCACCGTTATCTATTACAGTACCAACCAATGCTGTTTTAGGTAGTACTACTATGCGTATAACAACAAAGTATACAGATCCAGGTGCAAATGATTTCCCAACAGCATGCGAAATGAATCATGATGCTGAAGTAGAAGATTATACGGTAAATGTATTAGCTCAATTAAGTGTTGAAGAGTTTACTCTTAATAGCATTAGTTTATATCCTAATCCTGCTACAAACGTACTTAACATTTCATTAGCTAATAAAAATGATTTACCAGACAATTACTCTGTATACAACATGTTAGGTCAAGTTATTCTTACTAAAAGAATAACTAATGAGTCAGATTTATCTATCGATGCATCTAACTTAAGCAACGGAATGTATTTCATAAAAATAGCTAAAGGTTCTAATCAAGTGTCTTTACCTTTTATTAAGAAATAACTTTTAATATTAAATAAACTAAGGAGAGGATTGATGTTTATCAGTCCTCTTTTTTTATTTTTGAAGAAATAATATACTCTTGAAAATTTACAAGTCACTTCAACTGGATTTTAACTTTAATACCGTTGTTACCATTGGTACTTTTGACGGGGTTCATATTGGCCATAGAAAAATTATAGAACGCCTCGTTCAATCGGCTAAAAAAAGCCAACTAAAATCTGTGGTATTGACATTTTTTCCTCACCCACGAATGGTGCTACAAAAAGATGCCGATATGAAACTTATAAACACAATAGATGAAAGAAGTACCACTTTAAAACAACTTGGCTTAGATGTGTTGGTTGTTAAAAAATTCACGAAAGAATTCTCCCGATTAACTGCTGAAGAATACGTGACAGAAGTTTTAGTAAAACAACTTCGCGTAAAAAAAATAATCATCGGTTACGATCATCATTTTGGAAGAAATAGAACTGCCAACATAGAAGACCTTAAAGCCTATGGAAAAATTCACGATTTTGAAGTAGAAGAAATTTCAGCTCAAGATATTAATGAAGTTTCCGTAAGCTCTACGAAAATTAGAACGGCACTTTTAGAAGGAAACATAAAAAAGGCTAATAAGTATCTAGGCTCTAATTTTATATTGTCTGGAAAAGTAGTTAAAGGGAAAGGTCTAGGTAATACCATTGGATTCCCAACAGCTAATTTACATATTGAAGAATCCTATAAGCTTATTCCAAAACAAGGTGTTTACATCGTTAAAACTGTTATCGATAATCGAACTATTTTTGGAATGATGAATATTGGATTTAATCCTACAATTGATACAGATAAAAAACAAAAAATAGAAATACATTTCTTAAATTTCAACCAATCTATTTATAACCAAACTTTGGTTATTGAATTATTAGATAGAATTAGAGACGAACAAAAATTTGATTCTGTAAGTGCCCTTAAAGCACAACTAGAAAAAGATAAACAAACCTCATTAAAATACTTAGATGAGCATCATGCTTAACAAGATTTTATTTAAACATATAGACAATAGTCCACTAATAGTTTTTAGAATTATTTTTGGACTTTTATGTTTTTTAGAAGCTGTTGGAGCCATTTTTACAGGGTGGGTTAAAAGAACTTTAATAGACCCCGAATTCACATTTTCGTTTATTGGTTTGGAGTTTTTACAACCCCTTCCTGGTAATTGGATGTATGTTTACTTTTTAATTATGGGCCTATTTGGCTTAGGAATTATGCTTGGTTATAAGTACCGTTTTAGCGCCATCATGTTTACTCTTATGTGGACTACTACGTATTTTATGCAAAAAGCATCCTACAACAATCACTACTATTTACTTATGCTTTTAAGTGGTATCATGGTCTTACTACCTGCAAACAGGTATTATTCTATAGATGCTAAAAACAATCCCAATATCAAACAGTTATCCATGCCTAATTGGTGCAGGTTAGTGTTTATTACACAAATGTTTATTGTTTATACTTATGGATCCTTGGCCAAGATTTATCCAGGCTGGTTGGACACTTCCTTTATTGAGATTATAATGAAAAGTAAACAGCATTATTTTCTAGTAGGAGAACTACTCCAACAGAAATGGGTGCATTATTTTTTAGTGTATGGAGGTATATTATTTGACGGCTTAATTATTCCATTACTTCTATATAAACCAACAAGAAAATGGGCGTTTTTGGCTTCTATTTTCTTCCATTTATTTAATTCCTTTGTTTTTCAAGTCGGTATTTTTCCATATTTATCTTTAGCATTTGCACTTTTCTTTTTCGAGCCACAAACCATTCAAATCCTATTCTTTAAAAAGAAAATATCTTATTCTAAAAATGAAGTTTTAATTCCTTCATATAGAAATATATTAATAAGCATAGGAACCATCTATTTCATTATCCAAATAGCACTCCCTTTACGACATCATTTTATAAAAGACGACGTACTTTGGACAGAAGAAGGGCATAGAATGTCATGGAGAATGATGCTGAGATCAAAACAAGGATTTGCAGTCTTTAAAGTGGTAAACAAAAAAACTCAAAAGCACACACATGTTAATTTATACGACTATTTAACTAACAAACAGGTGCATTTAGTATCTAGTAAACCAGATGTTATTTGGCAATTTTCGCAACGTTTAAAGGATATTTATGCTAACAAAGGCGAAGATGTTGCAGTCTATGTAGATTGTAAAATCAGTATCAATGGTGGACCACACAAACAACTTATAGACCCAACCGTAGATTTAACTACTGTAAAATGGGATATTTTTAAACATTCAGATTGGATACTACCTTCAAATAACTTAGAACCATCCCAAGAACAACAACTTAAACTCACACAATAAAATCTGCTAACAATTTTACCTTCCAAGTGGGAACAAATCTCTTGGTAATTCCGTAAATTTGTGGCTTAAATTTCACAAAACATGCTACAAGTACCTTTTATTAGAGAAAACAAAGAAACCGTTATTAAGCAATTAGCCGTTAGGAATTTAGACGCGACTAAAATGATTGAAGACGTTTTATCTTTGGATGAAGACAGAAGACAAACCCAAACCCTTTTAGACAATGCATTGGCTGAATCCAATTCACTATCTAAAGAAATTGGAATCTTGTATAAATCTGGTAAGGCTGCCGAAGCCAATGTTTTAAAGGAAAAAACTACAGAACTTAAAGAAACTACTAAAGAATTAAACGAAAAGTTAAATGAAAAGGTAGAAGCTTTAAACCAACTGCTATATAAAATTCCAAACGTCCCTCATGCATCTGTTCCTAAGGGATCTACTGAAAATGACAATGAAATTGTATTTAGCGAAGGTACCATTCCAACCCTAGACAAAGAAGCCCTTCCGCACTGGGAGTTAGCTAAAAAATACGACATTATAGATTTTGAACTTGGTAATAAAATTACTGGAGCTGGATTTCCAGTTTACAAAGGGAAAGGTGCCCGATTACAACGTGCCTTAATTTCTTACTTTCTAGATAAAAATACAGCCGCCGGATATACAGAGTATCAGTTACCACATTTGGTAAATGAAGCTTCAGGTTTTGGAACAGGTCAATTACCTGATAAAGAAGGACAAATGTATCATGTTACAGAAGACAATTTATATCTAATCCCTACGGCCGAAGTACCAGGAACCAATATTTTTAGAGATGTTTTACTAGAAGAATCTGAATTACCAATTGGAATAACGGGTTATACCCCATGCTTTAGAAGAGAAGCAGGTAGTTATGGTGCACATGTAAGAGGATTAAACAGATTACACCAATTTGATAAGGTTGAAATTTTACGTGTGGAACATCCGAAACGTTCTTACGAAGCTCTAGATGAAATGGTAGAACATGTAAAAACTATTTTAAAAGAATTAAAACTTCCATATAGAATTTTAAGACTATGCGGTGGGGATATTGGTTTTACCTCAGCCCTCACCTACGATTTTGAAGTATTTTCAACAGCTCAAGACAGATGGTTAGAAATATCATCAGTTTCTAACTTTGAAACCTTTCAAGCTAACCGACTAAAACTACGCTTTAAAAATAGTGAAGGCAAAAATGAATTAGCCCACACCTTAAACGGTAGTTCTTTGGCTTTACCTAGAGTTTTAGCAGGTATATTAGAAAACTATCAAACAAAGGATGGTATTGTAATTCCAGAAGTTCTAGTACCTTACACTGGCTTCAAAATAATAGATTAATCGAGTAGGATTTTTCTTAATTTATCGGTAAAACGCTAAAAATAAACGTTGTTCAACGAATTTTTAGCGTTTTTCTTTGTTATTAAACATATTTTTTTGAAGTTAGCTAACCTGAATAACTAAACCTATTTGTGATGAAAAATATTGTACGTATTTTTCTACTATTGATTTTAATTTTTGTAGCTAGTAAAGTTTTATTTTCAGATTTTCATTTACCAAAAACTGAAAATGAAACTCTTACAATAGCTAAGGTTGAATAGAACTTTTAAAAATATATTATTTAATAGTAAATATCCCGATCAAATACTTGAATCATGTTAAATATGATTAATAGCACATTTATTTTGGTTGGCCAAAGCCTGAATTTTATTCAGGCTTTTTTTTATTCATAATATTCTGTAACAATTACTAAGTAAAAATGAAATTTATTCAACTAGCTTCCAAAATCATTCTTAAAAGTTGCCATACATACAAATTCTAAATGCACATTTCTTATCTTTACACAAAGCAAGGCCATGAGGATTTTACTAATTTTACTATTATGTATTTGTAACAGTATATTTTCGCAAGAAGATATAGTGGCTGCTGAATATTTCAAAAATGGTGATTTCGAAAAAGCCTTAATTTCTTATCAAAGACTTTATAATAAATCACCCAACAACAACACCTATTTGGTTCATTTGGTGAAATCACATCAACAATTAGAGAATTTTCAAGAAGCTGAAACTCTCCTTATAAATCAAATTCCTAAGTTTAACTATCCCCCTTTATTAATTGAATTGGGCTATAATTATCAGCTACAAAACAAATTATCTGATGCCGAAATCTATTACCATCGAGCTTTAGAAACCATAAACGAAAACCCAAATTATGTATTTTCAGTAGGTCAAGCCTTTGAAGATAAATCTCTATTAGAACATGCCATTACAGCTTATGAAAAAGCCATGACATTAAGACCCGAGTTAAATTTCAATGTACAATTGGCTAGAATTTATGGTGAACAAGGCAATGTTTCAAAAATGTTTGAAAGCTATTTAGATTTTGTTCAGCTTAACGAGGGGTATAAAAACACCATAAAAAGGGCTTTCAGCGAATTTATTTCTGAAGATAGCAATAACGAAAACAATATTATTTTAAGACGACTGCTACTTAAGAAAATTCAATCTGATCAAAGTCTTTTATGGAACGAAATGTTAAGTTGGTTATTTGTTCAGCAAAAGGAATACAACAAAGCCTTCACACAAGAAAAAGCCATTTTCTTTAGGCAACCTGAAAGTTTGGACAGAATTGAAGAATTAGCCCAGATTGCTACAGCAGACAAGGCTTATGAAACCGCTTTAAATATTTTTACTTATTTAACAGAAACCGCCCAAGACTTAGACACTTTATTAAAAGCTCACCACTATCTTTTGGATATAAAAACCCAGATGTCTACACCAACGGATTATCCGGCAATCTCAAGCGCTTATCAAGATGTATTTAGCTCCTTTGGAAAACAAACCCAAACTCTACAAATACAAATTTCTTATGCTCATTTCCTAGCATTTTACAAGTATAATACCCAAGATGCTATAAGTTTTTTAAAACAAAGTTTAGAAATGCCTCTTAATACCTTTCAAGAAGCTCAAGTAAAGATGGAACTAGGCGACATTCTTGTTTTGGAAGAAAAATTTAATGAAGCCTTAATTTATTACACCCAAATACAACGCAATTTAAAAAACAGTACCTTAGCTCAAGAAGCAAGATTTAAAGTAGCACAAACAAGTTATTATAAAGGCGATTTTAAGTGGGCAGAATCCCAACTAAAAATCCTAAAAACGTCCACCTCCCAATTAATTGCTAACGATGCCTTGGACCTTATGTTACTCATAACAGACAATAAGTATGAAGACTCCACACAAACCGCTTTAAAACTATATGCAAAAGCAGATTTAATGGCCTATCAGAACAGAACCGCAGATGCCATAGCACTTTTGGATGTGGTATTAAACGAACATCGGGGCAAAACCATAGAGGATCAAGCTTTATTTAAACAAGCCCAACTTTTTGAAAAAACAAAGGAATACCTTAAAGCGGAAAACAACTATATAAACATCATCGTAAATTTTAGTGACGATATTCTAGCGGATGACGCCCATTTCTATTTAGCAGAGCTATACCGAACAAAATTAAATCAACCCGAAAAAGCTCAAGATCATTACGGAAAAATAATTTTTAATTATCAGGATAGCATCTTTTTTGTTGAGGCTAGGAAAAACTATAGAATGCTAAGGGGCGATGCTATTGACTAGAAACTACGTAGTTCCAACAAAAACCAGTTGAGTAGTTACACATTAGTTAGCAAATATTAAAAAAATGATAGTAGCAGAAACCAACAGGCTCCTTATTACAAAATTTACTGAAAACGATGCTACGTTCTTTTATAAGCTAGCTAAATCACCAAATTGGATTAGATATATTGGAGACCGAGGTTTAAAAACTGTTACTGATGCCCAACTTTATTTAAAAGAAGATACTCTTAAAAGTTATACAGAATTTGGTTTTGGATTCTATAAATTACAATTAAAAGAAAACGGAGAATTAATTGGAACGTCTGGCTTAGTAAAGAGAGATTGGTTAGAGTACGTAGATATTGGGTTTGCACTGCTTCCGGAATATGAAGGGAAAGGATTTGGATTTGAAGCTTCGGAAGAAATTTTAAAACTGGCAAAAAACCAATTTCATTTAAATAAAATTCTAGCCATAACTTTACCAACAAATAAAAAGTCGGTTAAATTAATAGAAAAATTAGGCTTAGTTTTCGAAAAAAGAGTGAAACCCTTTGAAGATGACGAAGAACTTCTGTTATTTGCAAAAACACTTTGATAATATAATTAATCAAGTACTTTAGGCACATACAACTTTAACCACGTTTGGCGCTTTTAACATTAAAAACAAAATGATAATATATAACGTTACCGTAAATATAGACGAAAGCATTCACGACAAATGGCTTTCATGGATAAAAGAGCACATTCCTCAAGTACTGGCAACAGGAAAATTTACCGAGGCTAAACTCACTCGTGTTTTGATTGAAGAAGAAATGGGTGGCGTTACCTATTCCATTCAATACAGAGCAAAATCCAGAGAAGATTTAGAGGCTTACTACAAGCATCACGCAGATAAATTAAGACAAGAAGGTTTCATGTTATTTGCAGATAAAATGTTAGCTTTTAGAACCGAACTAGAAATTATTGACGAATACTCAATTACCTTTAACTAATTTAAAACAAGCCCTTGTGTCTAAAGACCATCAAGTAAAAGCAAAAAAACATTTAGGACAGCATTTTTTAACCGATGAATCCATTGCAGAGAAAATAGCAAACACTCTATCGTTAAAAGGATATAAGCATATACTTGAAATAGGTCCAGGTATGGGTGTTTTAACTAAATACCTTCTCAAAAAAGATACAACAACTCATGTTATTGAAATAGATACAGAGTCTGTAGAATATTTAAAAAACAACTATTTAAATTTAGCAGATAGAGTTATCGAGCAAGATTTTTTAAAGTACGATTTAAACCTGGTTTTCAACAACCAACCTTTTGCTATTATAGGAAACTTTCCTTACAATATATCTACTCAAATTGTTTTTAAAACCTTGGAAATGCGCGACCAAGTTCCAGAATTTTCAGGAATGTTTCAAAAAGAAGTCGCACAACGTATTTGCTCTAAAGAAGGAAGCAAAGTTTACGGCATTTTATCCGTTTTAACCCAAGCTTTTTATCATGCAGAATATTTATTTACAGTACCTCCAAGTGTCTTTAACCCACCACCAAAAGTAGATTCTGGTGTTTTGTTATTAACACGAAAAGAAAACTACACACTTCCATGTAATGAAAAAATGCTTTTTAAGGTTGTAAAAACTGCCTTTCAACAACGAAGGAAAACACTTAGAAACAGTTTAAAAACTTTTAATCTATCGGATAATTTAAAAGCAAATGGTATCTTTGACAAACGCCCGGAACAATTAGCAGTTCAAGAGTTTATAGAACTTACCCAATTAATTGAAACCGATTTAAAACAATAAATTCTCTATAATTCCATATAAAAAAAGACTAGAAACCTTATGTCTGAAAAAAACGAAAACTTACAATTCGAGCTAACCGACGGACTTATTGAACAAGTAGAGCTACTTATAGAAGCTAAAAATGATTCAGCGCTACATGATTTATTAGCAGAGTTTCATTACGCCGATATTGCAGAAATTTTAGATGAGGTTAATCTAGATGACGCCATGTATGTTATCAAGCTTCTAGACTCTGAAACTACATCGTATGTATTGATGGAGCTAGATGAAGATAATCGAGAGAAAGTTCTTAGAAACCTTTCAGCTAAAGAAATTGCTGAAGAAATTGAAGAGCTAGATACAGATGATGCTGCAGATATTATTGCCGAACTTCCTCAAGACAGACAAAGAGAAGTTATTTCTAACATTGAAGACGAAGACCACAAAGCAGAAATTACTGAACTTTTAGCATACGATGAAGATACGGCTGGAGGTCTTATGGCGAAAGAGTTGGTAAAAGTGTTCGAAACATGGACCGTTGCTGGTTGTTTACGTAGAATTAGAGCACAAGCTCAAGACGTTAGAAGAGTACATTCCATTTATGTGGTTAACAAACAAAACAAGCTTATTGGACGGCTTTCTCTAAAGGATCTAATTGTTGCCAAAAGCGATCAGAAAATTGCCGATATCTATATTAAAAGCGTTGATTATGTAAAAGTTAATGAAGATTCCGAAGAAGTAGCTAGAATCATGCAGAAATACGATTTGGAAGCCATTCCTGTAGTAGACGAAAACATGGTACTACTTGGCCGCATTACCATTGACGATATTGTGGATGTTATTCGTGAAGAAGCCGATAAAGATTACCAATTAGCGGCAGGTATTTCTAGAGGTGTTGAAGCTGATGCTAGTATTTTTAAATTAACCAAGGCCCGATTACCATGGTTGCTAATTGGAATGTTTGGAGGTTTAGGCGCTGCCAGTATTATCGAGCATTTTAATGAAGGCATGGGAGATTTTATCGTACTCTTAAGTTTTGTGCCTTTAATTCAAGCAACAGCCGGAAATGTAGGGGTACAATCCTCAGCTATTGTAGTTCAAGGATTGGCAAACGACACTATAGACGGAAAAATTTTAAAACGTCTTTTTAAAGAGTTTCTCTTAGGTTTAGTTAATGGAATAGCTATTGCCCTTATAGCTTTAATTATAAGTCATTTTATTTTTGGTACAGATTACCTGGTATCCATAACCATCTCACTTTCGCTAATAACCGTTATTACAATGGCGGCATTTATAGGCACCTTAATTCCTATTCTTTTAGATAAAAGAGGTATAGATCCAGCAGTAGCAACAGGTCCATTTATCACCACTAGCAACGACGTTTTTGGAGTATTGACCTACTTTTTAATAGCGAAACTTATTTTAGGTTTTTAATATGAAAATTTTACATCTCGACACCAATCATCCCTTATTAATACAACAACTTAAGGATTTAGGCTTTAAAAATGATGAAGATTATAATTCATCAAAAGCTGAAATAGAAGCTAAAATTGCCCTTTATGATGGGATAGTTATTAGAAGTCGGTTTACCATTGACAAAACCTTTCTAGACGCCGCAAAAAATTTAAAATTTATCGGTCGCGTTGGTGCTGGCCTTGAAAATATAGACTGTAATTATGCCGAAAGTAAAGGGGTTTATTTAATCTCAGCTCCAGAAGGCAATAGAAATGCCGTTGGCGAACATAGTTTAGCCTTACTGCTTTCCCTTTTCAATAAACTAAACAAAGCCGACAAAGAAGTTCGTGAAGGCAAATGGTTACGTGAAGCTAATAGAGGAATCGAGTTAGATGGAAAAACAGTAGGTTTAATTGGTTACGGAAATATGGGTAAAGCTTTTGCAAAAAAGCTCAGAGGTTTTGATGTAACTGTTATTTGTTATGACATAAAAGAAGGTGTAGGAGATAAAAATGCCAAACAAGTTTCATTGGCGGAATTTCAAGAAAAAGTTGATGTTGTTAGTTTACACACACCACAAACTCCTCTAACCCAAAACTTGGTTAATTCCAGTTTTATTCAAGCTTTCAAAAAACCATTTTGGTTAATTAATACAGCTCGAGGAAAAAGTGTTGTAACCAAAGATTTAGTTTCTGCCTTAGAATCCGGTAAAATTTTAGGAGCCGGTTTGGATGTTTTAGAATATGAAAAAACATCTTTTGAAGATATGTTTAGCACAAGTATGCCTGAACCTTTTCAATATTTAATACAAGCAGAAAATGTTCTTTTAACACCACATGTTGCTGGTTGGACAGTTGAAAGCAAAGAAAAATTAGCCCAAACTATTGTAGATAAAATTAAGGCTAAATTCTGTTAAATTTATAACTCAAAGAATACCAAAACCATGCAATATCAAGCAAATTCTCCAGAAGATTATATTGACCAAGTTCCTGAAGAGCGCCAGGCAGCCTTAAAGAAACTTAGAAAAACAATTAAAGACAATCTTCCTGAAGGTTTTGAAGAAGGCATCCAATATGGCATGATTGGCTATTATGTACCACATCGTATTTATCCAGAAGGATACCATTGCGATCCAAAAATTCCATTACCATTTATGAGTATGGCTTCACAAAAAAACTCCATTAACTTATATCATTCAGGTATATATTCAAAACCAGAAATACACGATTGGTTTGTAAATGAATTTCCTAAACACTCTAAGAAAAAATTGGATATGGGAAAAAGCTGCGTAAGATTTAAGAAGGTAGAAGATATTCCTTTTGAACTTATTGGAGAACTTTCAAAAAAGCTGACAGTTGATGAATGGATTCATATTTATGAAACTGCCATAAAAAAGAAGTAATTAATTTCCTTTATCAACACAACTCATAATTAATTTTTCAATGAAAAAACGCGTTACAGGAATTGGTGGATTATTTTTTAAAAGTAAAGATCCAAAAGCAGCTAAAGATTGGTATAAAAAACACCTAGGATTTAATACAGACGATTATGGATGTACCTTTTGGTGGAAAGATAAAGAAGGTAACGATTGTTCAACCCAATGGAGCCCGTTTTCTGAAGACACTAAATATTACGAGCCTTCTAAGAAAGACTTCATGTTTAATTATCGTGTAGAAAATTTAAGCGAATTATTGGCTACCTTAAAAGAGGAAGGCGTAACTATAGTTGGGGACATGGAAGAATACGACTATGGAAAATTCGGTTGGATACTTGATAACGATGGAAACAAAATTGAACTTTGGGAACCGGTAGACCAAGCTTTCAAATAACCATCCTTACTTACAATTAAATTACTTGACCGCAACTTAGTAAAAAAACCAAATATAACTCACTGGTTTTCATTATCTTTAGTAGACACATTCTAAATCTAAAAATTATGTCTACAAAAAATAAAGATTTTGAAGATGATACGTACTATGAAACACATAAGTACTCTAGCGATGTTTTAAAGGATGGAAAAACCATAGCTATTATTGCACACATGACTATAGTAGGTTGGGTTATTGCTTATATAATGAATAGTAAAACCAAAAATGCCTATGCCTCTTTTTACATAAGACAGTCATTAGGAATTATGTTAGCTATAATAATATGCAGCTTTATTCCGGTTCTTAACTGGTTTATAGGATTTGTATTTTTTGTTCTTTGGGTTATAAGTTTAATAGGTTCTTTAAGTGGTGAATTAAAACATATTCCTTTTTTTGGAAATAGATTCCAAATATGGTTTAATTCATTTTAAGAGTTTAGTTACTTTCATTCTGTTCTGAAAGCTTTTGCTCTAATTCTGCCTGAAATTCCTCCATAACAGGACGCACAGTACTTTCTGGCAGGTCTGCTATTTTAATATACATCAAACCATCTACAGCATTATTAAATAACGGATCCACATTAAACGCTACTAATTTCGCATTCTGTTTGATATACTTTTTAAGTAAAACCGGCAAACGTAAAGATCCTGGCTCTAATTCATCAATAATTTTATCGAATTTATTTAAATCTGCTTCGGTTTCATCAAACACAAAATCCTTGTCAGCATCCTTCAATTGAACCTTAAATTCTTTTTTAGGATGAACATATTGAGCAATATATGGGTCGTAGTAATGAGATTTCATAAACTCTATCATCAAGGATTTTGAGAAATTTGAAAACTGATTACTAATACTTACTCCACCTATTAAATACTTATGCTCTGGATAACGTAAAGTAGTATGTACAATACCTTTCCATAACAAAAATAAGGGCATGGGTTTTTGCTGATATTCCTTTACAATAAACGCACGGCCCATTTCTATAGATTGGCTCATCATTTTATGCAACTCTGGCTCGAATCTAAATAAGTCCTGCAAATAAAAACCATCAACACCTAAACTAGAAAATATTTGAGATCCTAATCCCATTCTATAAGCTCCTACCAATAACTCCTTTTCATTATCCCAAAGAAACATGTGGTGATAGTAGGTATCAAAAGAATCTAAATCGATTGACTCGTTTGTACCCTCACCTACTTCTCTGAATGTAATTTCACGAAGCCTTCCAATTTCTCTTAAAATATTTGGAATCTCATTACTAGTAGCTAAAAACACTTCGTAGTTTTTACTTTGTAACAATCTATAATCTCCATTTCTAAGAACGTCAACCTCTTGTGTCATGATGTCTTTAGAAATTGGCGTTACAATTCGTTTTGGTGGCTTTGGAACTTTTAAAGTAGATGAAATATGACTTAATAAATTTCCCTTTTCGTCGAAAGAATTAGAAAGCATATAGGTTTTCTTTCGAATAAATTCTGAATAGCCTTCAATAGTAGGATACTCCTTTTGATCGGTTACAGAAATAGGTCTCCCAATTCGCACTTTAATAGTTCGGCGTTTTTGGGTTAATAATTCTGAAGGTAATTTAGCTGTTCTGAACGTATCACTAATTTTAGATAATCTATAAAACAGCGGACTATTTTTAGCATGGAAGTAAATAGGAACCACAGGAACCTCAGCTTTTTGAATAAGTTTCATGGCCGCTTCTTCCCAAGGTTTATCCACCAATAACCTCCCATCTTTATAAGTTGAGACCTCACCTGCTGGAAAAACTCCTAATGGAGATCCTTCTCTAACATGTTTAATCGCGTTTTTAAAACCTGCAACACTAGATTTAATATCTTTTCTATCTTCAAACGGATTAACCGGAATAATAAATGGTTTTAGTGGCTCTACCCTATGAAGTAAAAAGTTAGCCATTATTTTAAAATCCTCACGTTGCTCCAACATAAGTTTTAAAAGTAAAATACCATCAATGCCCCCTAAAGGATGATTGGAAACTGTAATATAGGCACCATCCTTAGGTAAACGTTTTAAATCTTCTTCAGGAATTTCAAACTTAATTTGAAAATCGTGTAAAATTCCATTTAAAAAATCTGTTTTTTCTAGATGTTTATTTCGGTTATAAATATCGTTAAGTTTTGATATTTTTAGCACCTTCATTAGCATCCATCCTACAAAGGTTCCTACAAACCCGTAGGCATCTACTTGGATGGCTTTAGCCACCTCTTTAGCGGACACTAATCCTTTATCTAGTTGTTTAGTCATGAATACAAATGTAGTGAAAATGTTTATTTAGTAACCAACTGCATAGTTTCTTGTGTTAATTGTTTCAACAAGATACTCTTATCTTTCTCCATGTGTGTCTTTGTGGCCTCTGTATAGTGCCTTATGGTATATAAAGACACATTTTCAACACAGGTTACTTTAAATTTTGCTTTTAAATGTTGTAATAGTTCCTCTAAATTTTGATACATATTATCTACACAAACCGAAAATGTAATAGCTGAATTTTGAATAACATCCACTTTCATTTTATATAAATGTAACAATTTAAAAATCTCACTGATATTTTCCTCAACGATGTACGAGAAATCCAAAGATGACAAGGAAATAAGAACTTGGTTTTTCTTAACAATAAAACAAGGGATTTGTGGGTCTAAACCAGCTTCTTTACAAACCATAGTTCCCTTTCCTTCTGGGTTTAAAAAGGACTTAACATACAAAGGAATTTCCTTTCTTTGTAGCGGTTGCAATGTTTTAGGATGAATAACCGAAGCTCCATAAAAAGCCAACTCAATAGCTTCCCTGTACGATATTCTATTAAGTAATTGTGCATTTTCAAAATACCTCGGATCGGCATTTAAAACTCCTGGAACATCTTTCCAAATAGTAACACTTTCGGCATTTAAACAATAGGCAAAAATAGCAGCTGTATAATCGCTCCCCTCCCGTCCTAAGGTAGTAGTGAAATTATTAGCATCACTTCCTAAAAATCCTTGAGTGATATTTAACTGATTTCTATTGAAATTAGCACTAATTCTTTTTTGGGTATCCTCCCAATTAACATTAGCACTTCTGTAATAATTATCGGTTTTTATAAACTCGCGAACATCTAGATACTTATTTTTTATATCTAAATCGTTTAAATACTCACTTACAATAGTAGAAGAAACCAATTCTCCAAATCCAATAACCTGATCGTAAACAAAGTTATAATCAGGCGATTTGTTTCTATCCAAAAACGCTTTTAAATCGTTAAACAAGTCTGAAACTTTTGTAAAAACCTCATGCTTTTCGTCATCGAAAAGGTCTAATAAAATGGAATTATGGAATTTAAAAACGTCTTGGACTGAGCTTTGTAACTGCTTTGATTGCGCGAAATAGTTTTTAATTACTACTTCCAAGGCATTGGTAGTTTTTCCCATAGCCGAAACCACTATCAAAGTGTTTTTATAGCCTGTTTTATTTAAAACGTTTACTAAATTCTTTACGCTTTTGGCATCTTTTATGGATGCTCCTCCAAATTTAAATACTTGCATTATAATTTTGATAAATATGCTTTTATTCCTTCTTCGTTTAACTGAACTAGATCCCAATCTCTCATAACCTTAGCTCCTTTTTTTTCATAAAACGCAATGGCGTTTTCATTCCAATCTAGAACATCCCAACTAATACGTTTTACACCCAACTCATTACCAAAAACAACTACCTGATCGAGTAGTTTGGTCCCAATTTCTTTACCTCGCATTTCCCTATTAACGACCAAATCTTCTAAATGTAAGACTGGTCCCTTCCATGTAGAGTAACGCATATAAACTAAGGCCATTCCTTCAATTTTATTATTGACTTCGGCAACATAGCATACAAACTTAGGTTTCATGCCAAAACCATCACGTTCTAAATCTTCAACATTTATTTCTACGGCATCTGGTTCATTTTCAAAGTTTGCCAACTCTTTAATTAAATCATAAACAGCTAGCATGTCTTCTTTATTCGCCCTTCTAATTAAAATTTGCATATAAAAAATTTGTGGCTAAAGATAGTTTAAAGTTGTTTATTATCTATTTCGAATGTGTTGTAGTTTGTTAAAAAACACGATATTTGCAACACTAATAACATATTAAAACTTCATGTCTAGAAAAAATCAAACTTTAGGAGAGTTTATTATTGAAAACCAATCATCTTTTAAATATACTTCTGGAGAACTATCCAGACTTATTAACTCCATTCGTCTAGCGGCAAAAGTAGTTAATCACGAAGTAAATAAGGCAGGTTTAGTCGATATTATTGGAGCAGTTGGCGACACAAATATTCAAGGTGAAGACCAACAAAAACTAGATGTTTATGCCAATGAAAAGTTTATCCAAACATTAAAAAACAGAAACATCGTTTGCGGTATTGCAAGTGAAGAAGAAGATACTTTTATCTCAATTAACAGTCAAGATAACAACAACCAAAACAAATATGTAGTTCTTATCGATCCTTTAGATGGTTCGTCTAATATAGATGTGAACGTATCTGTAGGCACTATTTTCTCGGTGTATAGACGTGTTTCTCCTGTTGGTGGCCCGGTTACTATAGAAGATTTTCTTCAAAAAGGAAGCAAGCAAGTAGCTGCAGGATACATCGTTTATGGCACCTCAACCATGTTAGTTTATACCACTGGAGATGGTGTTAACGGATTCACATTAAACCCAGCTATAGGGACCTTTTATTTATCGCATCCAAACATGACTTTTCCAGAAAATGGTCGCATATATTCGGTAAACGAAGGTAATTACATTCATTTCCCTCAAGGTATAAAGGATTATATTAAGTATTGCCAAATGGAAGAAGGAGACAGACCTTACACGAGTAGATATATAGGTTCTTTGGTTTCAGATTTCCATAGAAACATGATAAAAGGAGGTATTTATCTTTATCCAAAAAGCTCAAAAACTCAAAATGGGAAACTACGTTTACTTTACGAATGTAATCCAATGGCTTTTTTAGCTGAAGAAGCCAACGGAAAAGCAAGTGATGGTTTTACAAGAATTCTAGATATTGAACCAACTGAATTGCATCAACGTGTGCCATTTATTTGTGGTAGTAAAAATATGGTAGAGAAAGCTGAAGAATTTATGCGCAACGCTAATAATTAAGCATATTTCAAAACCTAATTAACAAAAAACGAGCTGTATATAAATACAGCTCGTTTTTTTATGCTTTATAAATATCCTATTTATTAGGTATTCATGTTTCTCATTTCTTCTAAAAAGGTATCCATATCTACACCATTGCTAACTAGTACTAAAGCTTTATCAACAATATACTTAACGTTATCTGGTGAAAAACCTAAACCTACAGCAATCTTTTTAAGTACCAAAACCTCACTATCACCTTTTATATGGTCTACATAAACCATACGTGCCAAATCATACAAACGCTCCAAACGTCTTTCGTATGAAGATGGCGGATTTATTGGATGTGATTGGTAATCTTTTAAAATAGCACGATACTCTTCTTCATCAATGTCCAAGTTACGAGCTAAACGATCCAAGAATGCTTTTTCTTGTTCTGTAATAATCCCGTCGTCCATAGCCACTCTAACTATGGCTGCAAAATGATCGGAGTTGCGCTGTTTAAATCCGCTATCAAATAAATCTGAAAATGACATATATATTGTTTTATCCCTTTGGTTTGGCTACAAATATAGTTAAAGTATGAACGTAATAAAACTAAAAATTTTCTTTTTTAAATGCTCACATTTAATAGTTAAACACAAGATAAATACACAACTAACAAAAAATTGCATATCAGAAACTTAAGGTTTATATTTGCAGTTGGAAATGAAACTATTAAATAACATATTACGCCTACCATTTTTCAGCACTTATTATTATCAAATAGTAGTTGCTCGGTATGGCTATATGTATATTTTACATTAAATTTTAAAGAGAAATCTGATAAGAAAATATTTATAACCTAAAGCCCGAGCAATTTGCTCGGGCTTTTTTTATTTAAAAAAACATGGAAATAATTAACAAGTTAAAAGAAAATGTAGAAATAATTCTTCCAGAAAACGGATTGGAAGAAAAGTTAGAACAAGCAAGAAAAGAGAACCGAAAACTAATTATTAAATTAGGTTTTGACCCAACCGCTCCAGATTTACATTTAGGGCATGCCGTTGTATTAAAGAAACTCAGGCAGTTTCAAGAATTAGGACATCAAATTGTAATTTTAGTTGGAAATTTTACCGCTAGAATAGGAGATCCAACCGGGAAAAACAAAAGTAGAAAACCTTTGTCTTCAGAAGATGTTCAGCATAATGCAGAAACATACCTAAAGCAATTATCAAAAATTATAGACATTGATAAAGTAAAAATAGTGTTCAATTCTGAATGGTTGGACAAACTATCATTTACAGAGGTTATTCAGATTTTATCGAAAGTTACGGTAGCTCAATTAATGCACAGAAACGATTTTAATAAGCGCTTTACAGAAAACACCCCAATTGCCATGCACGAATTAGTTTACCCCATTCTCCAAGGATTTGATTCTGTAGAAATTAAAGCAGATATTGAAATGGGAGGAACGGACCAACTTTTTAATTGCACGATGGGAAGACAACTACAAGAAACCTTTGAAATGAGTCCACAAGTAGTGATGTGTATGCCTTTATTAAAAGGACTTGATGGAAAAGAAAAAATGAGTAAATCTCTAAATAACATTATTGGCCTAACAGATGAGCCAAATAATATGTTTGGAAAAACCATGTCTATTCCTGATAGCTTGATTGAAGAGTTCTTGGATTTGGCCACTGATTTTTCAATCATAGAAAAAGATGCTTTCAAGGTGAAATTGACCAACGGTGAAAACCCAATGAATATTAAAAAACTAATTGCCAAAAACATCATTACACAATATCATAATGATATTGAAGCTCAAAAAGCAGAAGAGTTCTTCACCAATCAATTTCAAAGTAAAAAATTTGAAGAAAAAAGCTTTGAGCCTATTTTGATTAATAATATTCCAAACGAAAACAAAGTTGTTAATTTAGTAGACCTATGTGTTCAACTTAAAAAAGGAGAATCAAAATCAGCTATTAGAAGACTTATTGAAAGCGGCGCAGTTAGAATTAACAATGAAAAAACACAAGAGCTTTTTGCAAAAATAAAACTACAAGAAGGCCTTAAAATACAAATTGGGAAAAGAGACTTTTTCGAATTAAAAGCATAGACTGAATCCGTAGGAAACCTAAGGCAACCGTGTTTTTTAACACTAGAAAATCGTTCGTTTTCATCTTTAAAACAGAAATAACATCTAGCCATTAATCATTTTAATGGCTTCGTGTTTTTCTTAAATAAGTAATAAAATCTAAATAGTTATTCAACTAAAAAAAATGAAACATTATCTTTACCAAAAATAAATTGTCTTGGGTAAAAAACACCTCTCGCAAATATATGCACAGGCTTTGCAAACGCAAAATCTGCATACTGCTATTGCCAAAAATCAGAATAAAGTACATTTAAATGGCCTTATTGGCTCTTCACTTTCATTTGTATTAATTGAAACCTTTAAGCAAACAGACAAACCTTTTTTACTTGTTTTTAACGACAAGGAAGAAGCGGCTTTTTATCTGAACGACTTAGAGAGTTTGCTTAACGATAAGGACGTGCTTTTTTATCCTGGAAGCTACAGAAGACCTTATCAAATTGAAGAAACCGATAACGCCAATGTGTTATTAAGAGCTGAAGTTTTAAATAGAATTAATTCTAGAAAAAAACCAGCAATTATTGTTACCTATCCAGATGCCTTATTCGAAAAGGTAGTTACTAGAAAAGAATTGGAGCGCAACACGCTTAAAATTTCTTTAAACGATAATTTATCCATCGACTTTGTAAATGAGGTCTTGTTTGAATACAAATTTAAACGTGTGGATTTCGTTACCGAACCAGGTGAATTTTCGGTGCGTGGTGGTATTGTGGATGTTTTTTCATTTAGCAATGACGAACCATACCGTATCGAGTTTTTTGGAGACGAAGTAGATAGTATTCGAACGTTTGATGTGGAAACCCAGCTATCTACCGAACAAATCAAAAAAATAAACATCATTCCCAACGTTGCCAATAAACTTATTGAAGAAAGCAGACAGAGTTTTTTAGATTATATGGCTTCAAAAACAGTGGTTTTTACTAAGAATAGCGATTTGTTATTTTCAAGAATCGACGACTTTTATGAAAAAGCCGTAGAAGCTTTTAAAAGCCTAACTTCAGAATTAAAACATGCTGAGCCAGAGGAATTATTCTGTCATTCAACCTTATTAAAAAGGCAGCTTTTGGAGTTTACTTTGGTTGAGTTTGGCAGTCAATCATTATTTAGTAACCAAGGAAACGCCATTGAATTCCATACAACACCGCAACCTTCATTTAATAAACAATTCAATTTATTAATTGAAAACCTGAATACCAATCACGAGAAAGGATTTACCAATTATATTGCCTGTGTAAGCGAACAACAAGCAAAAAGGTTTCACGATATTTTTGAAGATGCCGAAGAGGAGGTTCATTATAAAACCATAGTATTACCACTTTATCAAGGATTTGTTGATAATGATAATAAAATATGCTGTTACACCGATCATCAAATCTTTGAACGGTACCATAAGTTTCATTTAAAAAATGGTTATGCCAAAAAACAAGCCATTACCTTAAAAGAACTTACAAGTCTTGAAATTGGCGATTATGTTACCCATATAGACCATGGTATTGGAAGATTTGGAGGCTTACAAAAAATTGATGTTGAAGGCAAAAAACAAGAAGCCATAAAACTAGTTTATGGCGAACGAGACATCTTATATTTAAGCATCCACTCACTTCATAAAATCACCAAATTTAACGGGAAAGACGGAAAACCTCCTAAGGTGTATAAATTAGGAAGTGCTGCCTGGAAAAATTTAAAACAAAAAACCAAAACCCGAGTTAAGGAAATTGCCTTTAACTTGATTCAAGTTTATGCCAAGCGTAAACTAGAAAAAGGATATCAGTATCATCCGGATAGTTCCATGCAATTGGAGTTGGAATCTTCATTTATTTATGAAGATACACCAGACCAAATGACCGCAACAGCCGATATTAAAGCAGACATGGAAAGCGAAAGACCTATGGACCGTTTGGTTTGTGGTGATGTTGGTTTTGGTAAAACTGAAGTCGCCATTCGTGCTGCCTTTAAAGCTGTAGATAATGGAAAACAAGTAGCGGTTTTAGTACCAACAACCATTTTAGCTTACCAACATTCTAGAACTTTTAAGGAACGTTTAAAAGATTTCCCTGTAACCATAGAATATTTAAATCGTTTTAGAACGGCTAAAGAGAAGAAAGAAACCTTAGAAGGATTAGAAAGCGGACATGTTGATATTGTTATTGGAACCCATCAGTTAGTAAACAAGAATGTCAAATTTAAAGACTTAGGCTTATTAATTGTAGATGAGGAGCAAAAGTTTGGAGTTGCCGTAAAAGAAAAACTCAGAACCCTTAAGGAACACGTTGATGTGTTAACCTTAACAGCAACGCCCATACCAAGAACGCTTCAGTTCAGTTTAATGGCAGCAAGAGACTTATCGGTTATCACTACTCCTCCACCCAATCGTTATCCTATAGAAAGCCATGTTATTAGGTTTAGCGAAGAAGCCATTAGAGATGCCGTGACCTACGAAATTCAACGAGGTGGACAAATTTTCTTTATTCATAATCGCATTGAAAACATTAAGGAAGTAGCCGGTATGATTCAGCGATTGGTTCCAGACGCCAAAATTGGAATTGGCCATGGACAAATGGATGGAAAAAAACTAGAGCAACTTATGTTAGCCTTTATTAATGGTGAATTTGACGTTTTAATAAGCACAACCATTGTAGAAAGCGGATTAGATGTTCCAAATGCCAACACCATTTTTATAAACAATGCCAATAATTTTGGTTTAAGTGATTTACACCAAATGCGTGGTCGTGTTGGACGAAGTAACAAAAAAGCATTTTGTTATTTTATTACTCCGGAATATTCAGCTATGACCGATGATGCTAGAAAGCGTATCACTGCGTTAGAACAATTTTCTGAACTGGGTAGTGGATTTAATATTGCTATGAAAGATCTAGAAATTCGTGGCGCTGGGGATTTATTAGGAGGTGAACAAAGTGGATTTATAAACGATATTGGGTTTGACACCTATCAGAAAATATTAAATGAAGCCATTGAAGAACTTAAAGAAAATGAGTTTAAAGATTTGTATGAAGACGATGGCAAAGAAAAAGAATATGTAAAAGATGTGACTATAGATTCTGATTTAGAAATGCTTTTCCCTGACGATTATGTCAATAATATTTCTGAACGATTAAATCTATACACCCAACTCAACAACATTAAAACCGAAGAAGAACTGCAAAAATTTGAATCGGAAATCGTGGATCGTTTTGGAGAGTTACCGACTCAAGTTGTAGACTTATTTAATAGTGTTCGAATTAAATGGATTGCTACTAAAATGGGACTTGAAAAAGTAGTCATGAAACAAGGCAAACTTATTGGGTACTTTATAACCGATCAGAAAAGTGGTTATTACCAAAGTAGTGGATTTACCAAGGTTTTACAATATGTGCAATCGCATCCTTCGGCTTGTAAAATGAAAGAAAAAGAAACTAGAAACGGTTTACGTTTACTACTAACATTCGAGCGTATTAAAACTGTAAAACAAGCTTTAGCTGTTTTAAAACCTATAGTGGATTAAGATGGAGTTTCCTGCTTTTCTGTTTCCATAAGCAAGAAAGGCAGGATTAAAAATGATAAAACGCATCTTCATAATGCGTAAGTTCTTCGGTGGACTTGTTTTTTATAATTGCTATAATATCGAAACGCGTTTCTAAAGATAAATCGTTTTCATTTAAATATGCATCCATAGCTTTTACCAGAAGCTTCACTTTGCTTTTGCTTACAAAACTTTGCGGATCGCCAAACACATCTGAATTTCGGGTTTTCACCTCAATGCAAACAACACAATCTCCTGCCTTGGTTTTAGCGATAATATCCACCTCAGCACGATCGTAAAAATAATTACGTTCCAAAATCTCATAGCCGTTTTTCAAGAGATATTCAGCTGCAAATTGCTCTCCCCATTCACCTAGTTCGTTGTGATACGCCATATAAGTTTCTGTAAAATGGGAATATCTTCCCAACAATTCTATAATCCCCTCATTTACCAACTAAATATAATCAACCCAACCTCATTTAGCAATAGACAAATGGATATTTCAAAAACAAATTGTACAATAAGTGGTACTTTTGCCTATTAATAAATGTACGTGTAACATGGCAACCATTAAATGTCCCAATTGTGGTGTTTATAATACAGACAAAGATTATTGCGAAGAATGTCAAACCGTCTTATCTTATAAAATAAGACGCGAACTGGCTTATAAGGAGCAAGAAAAAGAGCGGCTAAAAGAACTTGCAAACCAAGAGAAAAATCCATCTTTTTTTGAAAAATACAGTAATCACCGTTTTTTTATAATTCGTTTTTTAACTAAAATCATTCGTTCTATTTGGCTTGGTTTTATGGCTATTGGAATGTTTATTGCTTGGTTAATTTCAGCTATAGTTGCATGAAAATCCTTAAAAATCCCATACTTATCATTTTCTGTTTGATTGCTACATTTATTTACATTTCAAACAGAGTAGCCTTAGCTCTACCTTCTTGGATATACTTTTATGTGAACGATTTTTTATGTATGCCCGTTGTATTGAGTATTAGTTTGGCCATACTTCGATTTATAAAAAAATCAGAAACTATATATGTGCCTTTAAGCGTCATACTAATTATGACAAGCTATTACGCCATTTATTTTGAATGGTTGATGCCTAAACTCAGCACGAGATACACTGGAGATACAATAGATGTGATACTCTATTTCTTAGGTGCTTTATTATTTTATCGTTTTCAGAAGCGCTTGTTTTAAACACTTCAGGTTTAATTTAGTCTTCAAAAACAACCGTCGACTTATCCTTTCCTACCGTCATTTTAATTGTTTTTCCAAGTATCATGGCTCGATTATCCTTTTCATGTCCTGCGGGCATATTAAAAGCAATTGGAAAATTATACTCTGCTAAAGCATCTAAAATAAGTTGTTCAATAGACGACCCCCATGGTGTGGTGTTCTTTCTAACCTTACTCATATCACCAACCAAAACACCTGCGCAATTATTAAAGTAACCAGCGCGTTTTAAACTCTGCAACATTCTATCGATATGATATTTATATTCACCTATTTCTTCAATAAATAAGATTTTTCCAGTCATATCCAGACTAGTTTTAGAGCCTAACATGGTATGTAGCATGGTTAAATTTCCACCCACCAAAGGAGCTGAAACCGTTCCAACCCTATTGTATTCAGAACCATTTAAGGTATAGCTTAAAGATTCGCCAAAAATGGCTTTCTTAAAAGTGGCAATCGTTTCTACCGTGTCTTTTGGATCGTCGGACAAGCTCATACACATAAGTGCGTGTATGCTTTCAAAACCTTCGTTGTGAAACTGATTGTGCAAAGCAGTTATATCACTATAACCTATTAGCCATTTTGGATTTTTCATTAATTTCGTAAAATCCAATTTATCTAAAATTCTAACCGTTCCATAGCCTCCTCTAGCACACCAAATAGCACTAATAGTTGGGTCGTCCATAGCTTTTTGGAAATCTTCACAACGCTCATCGTCTGTACCTGCAAAATGATTGTTCTGATTAAAAACATGTTTTCCAACCACAACGTTTAAGCCCCAACTTTTAAGTAAACTTTCAGCTTGACTTACTTCGCTAGTTCTACCTTTTAAAATTCCTGAAGGAGCCACAATGGCAACTGTATCGCCCGTTTTTAAATATGGAGGTTGTATCAAAATTTGCGTGTTTTTTGTTTGAATACCTTGCGCTAAAAGACTTTGTTTTCCGAAGAATAAAGTCATGCAGAAAAAGAGTAATATAAAGCTGTTTTTTATCATGATGTAAATGTACATTATTTTTCACATGTTTAATTTTGAATACTAATCAAACCATAAAATAATAATTAAATTAAGAACCTCCGCAACTACTTCGTTATCGAATTATAAACTTAAAATATTTCCTATTAAAATTATGTCTGAAATTTATATTTACTCGTTTCTAAATCGCTCTTAAAATGCGTACTTTTGTAGTCTCTAAAAAATAAAATAATGTCAAAAAGATATACCATAACAGCTGCTTTACCTTACACCAATGGACCTATACATATTGGCCATTTGGCAGGTGTTTATGTACCAGCAGATATTTACGCTCGCTATTTGCGTTTAACCGGAAACGATGTTGCTTTTATTTGCGGAAGCGACGAGCATGGAGTTCCTATTACTATCAAAGCGAAAAAAGAAGGCGTATCACCACAAGATGTGGTAGATAAATATCATGCGATTATTAAAAAATCTTTTGAAGATTTCGGTATTTCTTTAGACAATTATTCTAGAACCTCAGCTCAGATTCATCATGAAACTGCTTCAGAATTCTTTACCACCTTATATGAAAAAGGGGAATTTATTGAAGAAGTCACTGAACAATTATACGACGAGGAGGCCAATCAGTTTTTAGCTGATAGGTTTGTGGTTGGAACCTGTCCGAAATGTGGCAATGAAGAAAGCTACGGCGATCAATGCGAAGCTTGTGGAACTAGCCATAATGCCACAGATTTAATCAATCCAAAATCGGCTATTACTGGTAACGTACCAACCTTAAAACAAACGAAACATTGGTTTTTACCTTTAGACAAGCATGAAGACTTTTTAAAAGAATGGATTTTAAAAGGACATAAAAAAGATTGGAAACCTAATGTTTACGGACAAGTAAAATCATGGATTGACGATGGTTTACGCCCAAGAGCAGTAACTAGAGATTTGGATTGGGGAATTCCTGTGCCACTTCCAGATGCCGAAGGCAAAGTTCTTTACGTGTGGTTTGATGCGCCTATTGGATACATTTCAGCCACCAAGGAATGGGCAGAACGCGAAGGAAAAGATTGGGAACCTTACTGGAAAGACAAGGACACCAAATTGGTTCACTTTATTGGAAAAGACAATATCGTATTCCATTGCATTATTTTCCCGGCTATGTTAAAAGCTGAAGGCTCATATATTTTACCAGATAATGTACCTGCCAACGAATTTTTAAATTTAGAAGGCAACAAACTTTCTACTTCTAAAAACTGGGCGGTTTGGTTACCAGAATATCTTGAGGATTTTCCAAATCAGCAAGACGTATTGCGATATGCTTTAACAGCAAACGCTCCGGAAACCAAGGACAACGATTTTACTTGGAAAGATTTTCAAGCAAGAAACAACAACGAATTGGTAGCAATTTTTGGAAATTTCATCAACAGAGTAGTTGTTTTAACCAATAAATACTACAATGGTCTTGTACCAGAGCCATCTGAATTCTCTCAAATAGACGAGGAAACTTTAGCTGCCGTTAAAGCCTACCCAGCAGTTATTTCAAGCTCTATAGAACGTTATAGATTTAGAGAGGCAGGACAAGAATTAATGAATTTGGCCAGACTTGGAAATAAATATTTAGCCGACGAAGAACCTTGGAAGGTGGTGAAAGAAGATGAAGCCAGAACACAAACCATTATGTTTGTGGCACTTCAAATAGCTTCAGCTTTAGCAACTTTAAGTGAACCGTTTTTACCTTTTACATCAGAGAAATTAAAATCTATTTTAAATATCACATCAAATAATGATGTCACCTCTTGGAACGATGTTTCCACCAAAGATATTCTCCTTCCAGTTGGTCATCAAATAGGACAGGCAGAATTGTTGTTTTCTAAAATTGAAGATGAAACTGTTCAAGCTCAAGTAGACAAATTACTGGCCACTAAAAAAGCGAACGAAGCAGCTAACAAAACGGTTGAACCTCAAAAAGACACGATTACTTTTGAAGATTTCACCAAATTGGACATACGCGTTGGAACCATTTTAGAAGCCGAAAAAATGCC
Organism: Xanthomarina sp.; assembly: GCF_035306605.1. Taxonomy (NCBI): domain Bacteria; kingdom Pseudomonadati; phylum Bacteroidota; class Flavobacteriia; order Flavobacteriales; family Flavobacteriaceae; genus Xanthomarina; species Xanthomarina sp. The sequence goes on from NZ_DATGNR010000049.1 coordinate 27,349, forward strand.
AAAAGCTAAAAAACTTTTAGTTTTAAAAGTTGATACAGGAATTGATGTAAGAACCATAGTTTCTGGTATTGCCGAAAGTTTCACACCAGAAGAAATAGTTGGAAAAAAAGTTACTGTTTTAGTAAACCTAGCACCTAGAGCTTTGCGTGGTGTGGAAAGTCAAGGAATGATTTTAATGACAGAAACTCCAGAAGGCAAATTAGTTTTTGTGAATCCGGATGATGCCACAGTAAATAATGGTTTGCAAATAAGCTAAGATGGCAAATTCAGAAGATTTAAAATCCCATTGGGACAAAGCATATAACAAAGAAGACAATCAATTGGGTTGGTTTGAAGAAACGCCAACCCAAACGATGCAACTTGTTGAAGCTTGTCAACTTAAAAAAGACGCTACTATTTTAAATGTAGGCGCAGGAACCACCAACCTAATAGAAGCCCTATTAGATGCTGGTTATACAAACCTTATTGCTAACGATTTAAGTGAAGTTGCTTTACAAAAACTGCAATCTCGCATAAAAGAATCGCATAACTACGATTTAAAAGCTATTGCAGACGATATAACAAATCCTTCCGACTTACAAAATCTTCAAAACATAGATTTATGGATTGACAGGGCGGTTCTTCATTTCTTTTTAAAGGAAGAAGAACAAACAGCTTATTTTAATCTTATAAACAACATCCTGGCAAAAAAGGCTTTTGTGCTTATTGCTGTTTTTGCTTTAGATGGTGCAGAAAAGTGCTGTGGTTTGGACTTAAAGCGCTACAATGTGGAGATGCTTCAAAATAAGCTAGGAGAATCATTCAAACTTGTAAACTCTTTCAACTACACATTTATCAATCCGTTTGGTGGTGAACGTCCTTACGTTTACAGCTTGTTTCAAAAAACATAACCAAGAAAAGACTTCATCCGTCTCTAAAATAGATAAAAGCAGTTTTATACATAAATGCCGTGAAGAATGCTTAAATTTGAATAAACCATAGAGCCATGTTATCAAAATCCATAGAAAAGGCATTAAACGACCAAGTTAGAATTGAAGCTGAATCTTCGCAAATATACTTAGCCATGGCTTGTTGGGCAGAAGTTAAAGGTTTGGAAGGCATAGCTGGATTTATGTATGCGCAGTCCAATGAAGAACGAGACCACATGCTTAAATTGGTAAAGTTTATAAATGAACGTGGTGGACACGCACAGATTTCGCAATTAAACGCCCCTAATGTTACTTTTAAATCGTTTCAAGAAATGTTTGAAAAACTTTTTGAACATGAAGTATTTGTTTCTGAAACCATCAATAATTTGGTAGACATTAGTTTACAGGAAAAGGATTATGCCACACATAATTTCTTACAATGGTACGTGGCCGAGCAAATTGAAGAAGAAGCCATAGCAAGAACCATTTTGGACAAAATAAAACTCATTGGCGACGATAAAGGGGGGCTTTACCTATTTGACAGAGACATACAACAACTCACTATCAACTCCTTATCAAATAATAAGATGTAATTATTTAACATCTTACCTTATTTAGATTCATTAAAAACAACTACTTTTGTACTCGTATTTAAACACTAGTATTTGTTTTGGGAAAAAAGAAACAAAAAAAGGAAAAGAAGAAAGCCTTAAAGGAACTTCAAGCTTCAGGTATTGTTCATGCTAAGAAGGTTAAAAGTGTTTGTTGTGAGAAGTATAAGAAAAAAGAAAGTAAGCGCTGTAAAAAATGCCCTTGTTTCGACCTTATAAATAAAGTAGCTTAAGGAGCAACACATTCAAACCTATTCTATTTAAATTTTCAAGCACCTCATCTAACACATTTATTTTAAAGTGTATAGGGTTTTTCTGACCTACATTATAAAAATTTTAACATCTAAGCCCCGATTTGATTCGTAAATAAGGTAACTATTCGTGCGAATAGATTAGCATTTTATGCATTTGCATCAATTCTATTAGGCCCTATTAGCTAATTTTGAACCAATAAAAAAACAAATAAATTTATGAAAAACTTAGTCATTCTTGCTTTTAGTATTTGTCTACTTTCATGTGGCGGATCTAAAACTGTTAGAGATTCCAAAAAAGTGATTAAAGGTGATTGGACCTTAAATTCTATCAACTATAGTGAGGCTGGCACTTATAATGTCACGCTCTTTAACGATGTTGCCAAAACTTGTTTTGAAGGCAGTACGTGGCAGTTTATTCCAAACAACAACACGGGTTTATACACTATATCTAACACCGATTGTAGTATTGGCGAGCGCTATTTTGTTTTCACGATTCAAGAAGTAGATGCAACCACTGGACTTTATGATTTCCTTTTAAAGCCAACAAACAAAAAAGGTAAATCGGAAACTAATCAAGGGTTTCGATTAAAACTAAATGCTTTGTCGGACAGCAACATGCAGTGGCAACAAACAGTTATGGTTGACAACAAACCATTTAAAATATTTATGAATTTTACAAAACAATAATATGAAAACTATCAATTTAAATACCTTTAAAATAATTGCACTGGCAAGTATACTTTTAATAAGTTTTACAAGCTGTAAGTCTGTAGAAAACGCAAATAACAAACAAAAAGGAGCCGTAATTGGTGCCACTGGAGGAGCTATTTTAGGTGCCATTATTGGAAACAACGTAGGTAAAGGAGGTAACGGTGAATTAGGCGCTGTTATTGGTGGCGTTGTTGGTGGTGGTGCTGGTGTGCTTATTGGAAATAAAATGGACAAACAAGCACAAAAAATTGAAGAAGAGATCCCTGGTGCTCAAGTAGAAAGGATTGATGACGGAATTGTTGTTACCTTTGATGAAAATAGTGGTGTGTTTTTTGCTACTGAAAAGTATAATATCAACAGTGCGTCTCAACAAACCTTAAACAAATTAGCAAGTGTGTTTAAAGAGTACCCAGACACCAACATTTTGGTTGTAGGGCATACAGATAGCGCTGGAGCAGAAGCATACAATATGACACTTTCTAAAAATAGAGCTTATGCCGTAACCAATTACCTAATTTCGTTAGGTTTAAATAGCGGTAGATTTACGACCAATTGGTTTGGTGAATCACAGCCTAAACATGATAACTCTACGGCTGAAGGTCGCGCTAAAAACAGACGTGTTAATATTGCCATTTTACCGAATGAACAAATGATACAAGACGCAAAAAATCAAACAAATAATTAATACAATTACAACAATGAAAATTAAACTATTAAGCCTATCAGCCATTACACTCCTATTCATGACGAGCTGTATTTCAGATAAAAAACAAACAGAAACTGAAGTAGACACACAGAATGAAGAGGTCGTGGATATGCACACCAGTCAAAATTCTTTAGATTGGGAAGGCACGTACACAGGAACACTTCCGTGCGCCGATTGTGAAGGAATTGAAAGCACTGTAACGCTAAATAACGACTTAACTTTTAGTTCAAAAGTGGTTTATTTAGGTGAGAAAGGTGTACAATTTGACAAATCTGGTGAATTTAAGTGGCTGGATAAGGGTAGTAAAATACAATTATCAGACGAGGACAAAACCATGTACTTTGTTGGCGAAAACACTTTAACCCTATTAGACAAAAACGGAAAAAAGAACACAGGTGAGTTAGCACAACATTACATACTAACAAAACAAAGCACTACTACTTATGAGTTTACAGACACCAAATGGAAATTGGTGAAGCTAATGGGGAAAGACCTTGCAGACTCTGAAATTTTCATCTCATTTGCTACAGATGAAAATAAAGTTTTTGGTTTTTCAGGATGTAACAATTTTAATGGATCTTTTGAAGTAGCACACGGAAGCCAATTAAAACTTTCAGAAGTTGCTACAACATTAATGTCTTGTGAAGAGGCAAACATGAATCTTGAAAAAGAGTTTATGGAAATGCTTAACACAGCAGACAACTTTTCATTACACGAAAACACCATGACGCTTAACAAAGCAAAAATGGCTCCATTAGCTACTTTTGAAGCCATTGAATAAGGACCATAAAAATAAATTCAATTTTAAAAGCCCAAGCATTTGCTTGGGTTTTTTTATGCAGATTGTTTTCCCCCGTAAGAAAAGATTTACTTCAAACCTCTTTAAACCCTCTTTTTTCAAAGTATCCCCACACTAAAATAGTATATATCATTATCTTTGGAAATTGATAATTTTCTATACTTAGAAAATCAATTAATATGCTTTCATTTAAATTAAAATCCATGAGAAAAATTGCATTATTATTAGGGCTTTTCTTAAGCGTCCTAGTAGCCCAAGGGCAACAAAAAATGACTCCAGAACTCCTTTGGCAAGTTAAGCGCATTAGCGTGATTGGCCTAGATAGTCAAGGAGAGCAAATGTACTACCGTGTAAGCACTCCTAATATGGAAGAAAACGGGTTTGACTCTAAATATTACAAAATAGCTGTTACGGGTGGCGAAGCTCAAGAAATAGCAAAAGAAGCAGTTGAAGTTGCAGATAAAAACATTTCACCTGACGGAACCTATAAATTATTTGATAAAGCGGTTGCTATTGAAGCCATTCACAGTAAAGATGTTTATAAATCTTTAGAAAAATCAGATGCATATATTTTTACCGATTTAGACAACAGACATTGGGATGTTTGGAACGACGGAACGTATAGCCACGTGTTTTACAAAGAAGTAAACGCTGACGACACTGAAGCTATAGATATTATGCCTAACGAGCCGTATTACAGTCCGCAACGTCCTTTTGGAGGTGATGAAGACTATATCTGGTCGCCAGACAGCAAAAGCATTTACTACGTGAGTAAAAAGCTAAAAGGAAAGGCTTACGCTACAAGCACCAACACCGATATTTACAAATACGATTTAGCTACAAAAACCACAAGCAACATTACCGAAAACAATAAGGGTTACGATATGAGTCCGGCATTTTCTAGCCAAGGCGCTTTAGCTTGGACCCAAATGAAAACAGATGGTAACGAAAGTGATAAAAACGATATTGTAGTTTTAGAAAACGGTGTGGAGCAAAATCTTACCGCACAGTGGGATGGTACTGTAAGTAGTTTTACATGGAAAAAGGACGGAAAAGGTATTTACTTTACTGCTCCTATAGATGGAACCATTCAGTTGTTTGAAGTGAATTATCCTGGCAGAAAGCGTATTGCTCCTATGGTAAAGCAACTGTCTGAAGGACCTTTTGATGTTACTAGCATTGTTGCAGAATTAGACAAAAAACTATTGGTTACTCGCACAGATATGAATCATGCGAACGAAGTTTATAGTTTTGATTTAAAGAAAAAAGACTTCCAACAAATCACTCAGGTTAATACAGAATTCTATAGCCAAATCGATATGCCAAAAATCGAAAAGCGCTATGTAACAACTACAGACAATAAGCAAATGTTAGTTTGGGTTATTTTACCTCCAAACTTTGACGCTTCTAAAAAATATCCAACCTTATTATATGCACAAGGAGGGCCACAATCGCCACTAACGCAGTTCTATTCTTTCCGTTGGAACTTCTCGTTAATGGCTTCTCAAGATTATATCATTGTTGCGCCAAACCGAAGAGGAATGCCTGGTCACGGCGTAGAATGGAATGCAGAAATTAGCAAAGATTGGGGCGGACAAGTTATGGACGATTACTTAAGTGCTATTGATGAACTAGCGAAAGAACCTTATGTAGATACCGATAGACTTGGTGCTATTGGCGCTAGTTTTGGTGGTTATTCAGTATTCTATTTAGCTGGAATTCATGAAAAACGTTTTAAAACTTTCATCTCTCACGATGGGGTTTTTGATACGAGAACCATGTATGGAACCACCGAAGAATTATTCTTTGTAAATAACGATTGGGGAGGAAACTATTGGGATACAAACAACAAAACGGCTCAAAAAGCGTATAACGAATTCAACCCAATAAATATGGTTTCAAAATGGGACACGCCCATTTTAATCATTCAAGGAGGAAAAGATTATAGAGTGCCAATCGAGCAAGGTTTAAGTGCTTTTCAAGCAGCACAACTTTTAGATATAAAAAGTAAACTGCTTTATTTCCCAGATGAAAATCACTGGATTCTTCAGCCGCAAAACGCCATTGTTTGGCAAACAGAATTCTTTAAATGGTTGAAAGAAACCTTATAAATTACCGAGAGGCTGTCTAAAAAGGCAGCCTCTTTTTGTTTTTAA
>NZ_DATGNR010000050.1:0-5978 GCF_035306605.1 Xanthomarina sp.
TCTGAAGGAATGTAGAACGTTTACAAGAAATAGAAGCTGCTAAAGTCAAAATTCAAGACGTCAAGGATTTTTCCATGTTGTATGTTTTTTTATAAAGACAATAGGAGGGTGTGGTAATAAGTGACTAATCAAAAAGCACTCAATATTGACTACTTATTATTCTTTAATTACTTGGAGCCTTAACATGCATGCTAATTTTAAATTCATGACTGTCATTTCAAATTTACGATTTTCAATTTTCTTTAAGATAATATGTTTATACTAAAATCTATTATAAATCAGTCTTCCTAAAGGATGTTTTATTAATAAAAAAAGCCAAATTATAGAATTTGGCTTTTGAAATATGTTCGAATTCAAATTAACCTGATTCGATATATTGATAATTTAATTAAAATTTCAAATCTACAATTATATCAAATTGGTCATAGATTGCTTTGTCCTTGAGATCATCAAAAAAGCTTGTAGATCCATATCTTACATCAAACTTTGATCTGTCAATTTTTAAAGCTGCATTCGCTTTATTCCCATTAACGGATAGATTAAAAGTTACACTTTCTGTTATACCTTTAATTGTAATATCTCCGGTTACTTGATAAGTGTTCTTTCCTGTCGATTTTACTTTTGTAAAATTTAAAGTTGAAGTAGGGAATTTTTCAACTCCAAAAAAATCATCTGATTTTAAATGCCCTTCTAATTTTCCTTTATACTCTCCTTCTAAATCAGTAACAGTAATTGTAGACATATTTATAACGAAAGAACCTCCTACTAATTTTTCTTCCTTAAAATTAAGGTGACCAGACTTTAATGTTATAAGTCCTTCGTGCTCTCCAGTTACTTTATAACCTTTCCAAACGACCTTACTATCCTCTACTTTAATTTCTTTTTTATCTCCTTCTATAGTAGTAAAAGAAAACGTCATAAATGCTACTAAAACAATTGCTGCTACGTTTTTAATTGAATTTTTCATTTTCATCCTTTTTTAGTTTTTTAAAATTATGGTACAAATTTCCAACATATTGTAATTATAGAAAATGAAGTAGTTTATGAAATAAAGTTAAACCAGATTAACCTTTACTGCTCATGACTGATTTGACTTTTAATTTTGCTTAAAAACTCTTTGGTTATACCTAAATAGGAAGCAATCATATATTGTGGTACACGTTGTTCTATTTTAGGATAGGTTTTCTTGAATATTTGGTAGCGTTCCTTTGCGGTAAGGCTGAAGTTTCTAATAATTCTTTTCTGGGAAGCCACAAAAGCGCGTTCTGTAATCTTTCTGAAAAGTCTTTCCAGTTTAGGGATTTCTACGTATAATTCTTCTAAATTATTATAAGAAAATTGGAAAAGTTGAGTGTTTTCTATGCATTGTACGTTAAAATCAGCAGGGTTTTGAGTGATAAAACTTCCAAGATCGGAAGTCCACCAATCTTCAATAGAAAATCCTATAATGTGTTCTTGTCCTTCTGCATTCATATAGAAAGTTTTTGTACATCCAGAAATGATAAAATTGACGCTTTTACAAATATCTCCTTGTTGCACGATATATTGATCTTTAAGATATTTTCTTTCAACCAATTTGGAAAATAGCAAGTTTTCTTCTTCTGAAGTAAGGGTAATATAATTATTTATATAATCTACTAAAGGCTTTTTGTTCATGGTTATTTTATGCTAGTGTCTAAAATTTTATCTTGTTTATTTGATATGCTATAATATTATAAAGCACTGGGTGTAATTTAGTGAATAAATTATGGATGGAAAATTAGTAAGTTTTTTTGATATTGGTCTTCCTAAGATGAAAGGATTTCTATTACCAAAATCAAACCACTAAGTTCCTTCGTTAGTCCTAAAAAGTTAAACTTAATCAGATTGCCTCCATAATTCTCTAACCCTTCATCAAATACATACTTTTAGAACCCTAGATCTCTAAGCCTAATAAATCTTTTAAAAGCCTGTATTCCAATCTATAATGCTCATATCGATATTGAAAATAAAACAATATGTCATCAGTAAAAAAAATATTAATTATATGTTAGTCAGAAAAAAATATTCGCATGCGATTTACTAAACGAAAAACATCTCCTTTGTTAAATAATTATTTACACCGGTAATAACAATTACACCAGATAGAGCTATTACGTAGGGACTATTTCTGCTTTTTCGCAGGTAGTTTTATCAATTAAAAAATCATAATTGATTCTAAAATCTTTCATTGTTTAGTGTATACAACTTATGTAACGCAACGAGTTTCATTTTTAACAAAAAATAATAAAAAACCAGTTTTTATGTTATAATAATAATTATACGTTATCTATAGAATTCATCCTTAAAGCCTTTAATATGAAAAACTATATTTTATTATTCACTATCTTACTATTGAGAGTTCCTAATTGTTTAGGACAAGAAGTTAAGATTGGAAGTTATACTTTAGCCGCTCAAGACTCGAATTACATAAACTTTACAGGTGTGGGCACAGACGATTATACACTTATAGAAATTTGGAATCAAAATACGTGGTTAAACTACTTAAAGTATAAAGATGACGAAAACTATAGTCCTATAAGCAGTGTAAAAGGTAGATGTTATAACCGAACGTTTAATAACCTAAAAAATGTAAGCCCAGGAGTTTATATCTTTAGGGTAGTATACCATTACAATTCTCCTGATAAAAGGGAGGAACATATAAAAACATTAGACACTAGAAATCTAAATTCACAGAATAAAGGGCAGTTAGATTATATACCAAAAACTATATCGGTTAATGGCTTTGTTTTAACGAGTGTTAGTCCATACGTTTTAGAGCTAGTGAACCAGTTTATTCAGAGAGTAGCGTTGTATCAATTTGGGAGAAGAAGCAATGGGATTTATATTTAAAAACAAAAGACGAAAAACATCAGCCTGTTTATAAAAAACATAGAAAGAACAATTCGGAAGATAAATTATCTACAACTATAGATGTAATTCCAGGAAACTATGTCATAATTATAGAACTAACTGATAAAGAAACAAGAGATACAAAAACTCATCAAAAAACAATTAATACAGAATTAGGAAAACCCAAGGAAATGCATGGTGATGGTTTTAGCATTAATTTTACCCCTAGTAAAAATAAATAATTTGAAATACAAATATTTATTAAAAAACTTCTTTGGAATTAAAGCAAAATTTGAAAATGGTGTGGTGTCATTGTATTCATAAAGTTTGGGATTAAGGTCGAGTAATCCATCAAGTTTTCAAAGGTCAATTAATTACCCTTTTTAGTTATCCGGTTCTACATGTATTAAAACATGTCCTAAACTTGGAATTTCACGTCGTAAGTAATCCTTGAGGTTGTGTGCTATATCATGCCCTTCCTTAACGGTAATTTCTCCGTCAACAATTACGTGTAAATCAACGTGATATTTCATTCCTGCTTTTCTGATAAAACATTTTTCTGTTCCAACTACACCTTTAACTTTTATAGATTCCACTCGAATTTCTTCTAATAAGTCATCATACAGATGTTCATCCATAATTTCACCCAAAGCTGGTCTAAAAATTAAATAACTATTGTAAAGAATAAAAGCAGAAGCGAATAAAGCCGCCCAATCATCGGCTGTTTCAAATCCTTCACCGAATATTAAAGCGATAGAAATTCCAATAAATGCCATAATAGAAGTTATGGCATCACTTCTATGGTGCCAAGCATCTGCTTTTAGGGAAGAACTATTGGTTTCTTTGCTTTTTTTGAGAACTATCCTAAATGAGATTTCCTTCCATAAAATGATACAACCTAAAACAATTAAGGTCCAAGGTTCAGGGGCTTTATGTGGTGTTTGAATATTTTGAATACTTTCGTAGGCGATAATAGTTGCTGAGGTTACAAGAAAGGCAACTACCAAGAAGGTAATTAGGGGTTCAATTTTTCCGTGCCCGTATGGATGATTTTCATCTGCTGGTCGTTTCGCATATTTTAACCCAAAAAGAACAAGCAAAGAAGAGAAAACATCGGTGGTTGATTCTATTGCATCGGCAATTAGTGCATATGAATTACCAAAAAATCCTGCAAGCCCTTTTATTAAAGCTAGACTAATATTGCTAACTAGGCTAAAATATGTCGTTCGTATTGCAGTTTGTTCGTTTTTCATTTAATTTTTCATCTTGCCAAAACACAAGAATAAACTCCCTTAGGAGTATGTTTTAGTATAATTGGTTAAGTGATTTATTTGTGAAATTTAGTGATAATATTAGAATTCTAACGCCTTGTTTTGTGAATTTTAGATTGTAAATTAATCTTATATCAATCTTTCTACAATTTATAGAATTGTTGTTTTGAGCTACCTAGCCCCAGTCTTAATAAACTTTAATATAACTTCATTCGACTCATCGGTTCACTGTATTAATTCTATATAATTACAATCAAATTTAATCACAAAAACAACCACAACTCTTTTGTTAACAATGTTTTATATTTAATTCGGTTACCTGTGTTAAATATTAAAATAGTGAACCGAATAGTGAACCGATGCCTATGGTTTTAGATGGTTTTATTTGATAATGTATGGAAATGAAAAAGCCGATAAACATAGTGTTTATCGGCTTTTGGTGGAATTTGGTGAATTCCTAGCGGAGAAAGAGGAACTAACCAGCACCTTTCCCATTCATCACCCACTTTCTCAAAACCTCCCGAAACCCTTGTAAAACAAGGGTTTTCCTATTTTTAGTAATTGGTTTTTATTAAGCAAAATATGTATAAATATAGCAATTGTGGGGATAATGTGGGGATAGTTTCTTATCTTTATACTACTCACTTTTAATAATTTATACGCTATGGCCACCATCAATTACCTCGTAAAAGGTACTAAAGGATATTCCAATATTTTAGTACGATTCAAAAATGGAAGAAAATTTGACTACACCGCTTCCACAGATTTAAAGATTCTTCCAAGTCATTGGAGTAAGGCAAAGCAAAAAGTAAAGAACATTTCCGATGCAGCTTACAAGGATGACGTAAACAACCATTTATTCGAGCTCGAAAACTTCATTATAGCGGAATTCAACGCGGACAATTCCAAAGGAATTTATATTGATAGAGATTGGCTTATAACCAAAATTGCGAATCATTTCAATAGACCTGTTAATGATGATGCAATAGACCAGGTATTCTTCCTGCCCTATGTAAAACGCTTTATAGAGTTAGCACCATCTCGCATAATAAAAGGCAAAAACAAGCCAGTGAGTTCCGGCACAATTACTAAATATAATACCACCAAGAATAAGATACAGGAATATGAGGAAAAGTTTAAAACCAAACTGAAGTTCACCGATTTAAACCTGACCTTTTACGATAGGTTTGTAAACTTTTTAACCCAGGACCAGAAGATAAACCTGGGTACGGTTGGTAATTATATTGGAACCATTAAAACCATAGCAAGAGAAGCCAAACTTCAAGGGCTTCCTGTTCACGAACATATAAACCATCCAAAATTCTTTGCACCTAAAGTAAAGGCAGATAGTATCTATCTAAGAGACGAGCAAATAAATAAGATTTACAACCACGACTACAAAGGAGTAGAACGTTTAGAAAACGCCAGGGATCTATTTATTATTGGTTTACGAACCGGACTAAGAGTATCCGATTTTTTACGATTAAAAGCAACCAATATTAAAGAAGGATTCATCGAAATAGAAACCCAAAAAACAGGTCAGGACGTGGTTATACCAATGCATCCACAAGTAAAAGCAATTCTGAAAAAACACAAAGGGTTTCCAAGAAGTATATCCGACCAGAAATTCAATTTACATATAAAGGAAGTTTGTGAAGAAGCAGGGTTTACGCAGAAAATCGAAGGCAGTATGATAAACCCTGAAACCAAAAGAAAGGAGAAGGGTATTTTCCCAATGCATAAACTTGTCACCTCTCATATATGTCGCAGAAGCTTCGCTTCCAACTTATATGGCAAGCTGCCCAATATGGTAATAATGGCCATCACCGGCCATCA
>NZ_DATGNR010000051.1:0-4633 GCF_035306605.1 Xanthomarina sp.
GTTCCATGTTTAATTTATTGGCTTTTAATATGGCTTCAAGGGATAAACGATGATGCTTGTTTCTTTTAAAAGAAGAAAACATATTTAACGTAGTACTGCGGTAAAAAACAAGTAAAAATGTATTAATTTTTCACCAATATACTACTGTAACTATCCGCATATATAAGTCCGGATTTTACAAAAATTACAATGCACTACCGTTTGCATATCGTTAAAAACCATTAGCCCTTAAACGGTATGAGCCTCAGAACAAAATATAATACATATAGTACACTTAACACCGAAAACAAGTGTAAAAGCAAAATCGTTCTAAAAACTATACTTTCGTATTCAAAACTATTAACACTCATATTCCTCAATAAAACTGCCATATAAATAGCTAAAGCTAGAAGATTTACTAATGGAAACAAGATAAAAAGCTTAAGTCTTATAGGTAGCTTTTTATTTTTTAATATTGTTTTTTTAGCAAGTAATATGGGAGCAATACAATACCAAATTAACAAAAGTCCAATCAAAAAATTAATCGCCATCGGATATACCCCTAAAAAACTTAGTTCATTTCCATGTCTCAAAACACAACTTACATAAGTATGCATCTTAAAACCATCATGTAACATTGAAAAACAAATAAAACCCATTACCTTTTTAACTTAACAAAACTTAATCATAACATTGGCCTTTTACTAATTAAAAATAGGAACCTCCTATGTAAAGGATAAATTGACAGGTAAAAAAACCAGAGGGTCACTCTGGTTTTTAGCTATTAAAAAGGGGACTTAGTCATGTAAAAACATGAATAAAACTTAATCGATCACAATAAATTCTGACCGTCTATTTGCTTGATGCTCAGCCTCTGAACATATATCATTATCACCACAATCATTTACCAACTCACTCTCACCTAAACCTTCAAACGTCAATCTGCTACTATCTATACCCTTTGAAACCAAATAATTCATGGTGGATACAGCACGTCTTTGGGAAAGTGATTGGTTATATTCATAATTACCACGACTATCTGTATGCGATCGGATATTTAGTCTTAAGTGGTCGTGTTCTTGAAGCACAGTAAAAACCTTCTCTAACTCTACCTGTGCATCTTTACGAATATTAGATTTATCAAAATCAAAATAGATGATTGGTATGTTCAACACCTTTGCTAAATCAACTCCTGGAACTAATGCTATTTCGTTTTGCTGTAAATGGAAATTAATTTTTTGAGTCTCTAATCCCGATTCAGACAAGGTATCATCTGAATCATATCTCTCATGAGACACTTGTAGCGTATAAACTTCAAAACGGTTACTTTCAACTTGATAATAGCCCTCTGAATTTGTTACTAGTGATGCATATTGATGGCCTTCCGAATCTTTTAAAATCAAAGTAGCGTTTGCTATAGGGACACCTGTTTGCTTATCAAATACAAAACCTTCTATTTGAGCCTTATAAACATCTATAATAGGTGTTGTTTCTAAAAAAGAGTAAATATTGTCATAAACAAATTCTCCTTCAACCGAAGAACGGTTAGAGCTTATAAAACCTCTACGGGTCTCTACATCCATACCAAAAGAAAAATCATCTGCATAGGAATTTACAGGTGCTCCAATATTCAATAGGTTACCATAATCATTATCTCTTATTTTCACATAAAACACATCTAAACCACCTAAACCTAAATGCCCATCAGATGAAAAATACAATTCATTGTTTGCCGACACAAAAGGAAATGTTTCCTTACCACTAGTATTAATCTGAGACCCTAAATTAACAGGTTCACTTAAATTACCATTGGCGTCAATTTTAGAAACATATAAATCTGATTCTCCAAAACCTCCTGGTCTGTCCGATGAAAAATAGAGTTTGGTTCCATCTGGACTTAAACTCGGGTGAGCCGTAGAAAAGTGATCACTATTTATAGATAACTCTTCTGGTTTTTGCCATTTGTTGCCCACTTTTTTAGATCTATAAATTTTTAGATTTTGATCGTCTCGCTTATGTTCATAAGTAAGATTGCTCTGGGTAAAATACATGGTATTTCCATCTTCTGTAAATACAGGCGAAGATTCATGGAACTTACTTTCAATATTCCCTGTTAACTTTTTAGGCTTACTGATGGCACGGTTCAAAGTATCAAGCTCGATGGTATATAATGACAAAAAGCTAAGTCCGTCCCATGCGCTTCTCTTGTTCAAAAAGGTTTTAGAATCGTTGGTAGAGGAGTAATAAAGGGCATCTCCCTGTTTAACGTGCCCAAAAGTAATTTTATTTTCGTTGTATGTTGCCTGAAGACTTTCTAGTTCGTATCTTCCTGAGTTCTGTTGAATTAGCCCTAAGTAATCCTTTGCAGTTTTCGAATTTGTGTTAAAGCCAGTTTTATGTACAAAAGCATCATAATACTCTAACGACTTATCAGTTTGCCCCATAGCTTTTAATGCTTGTGAATATCGGAGATAAACAAGATCCCGCTCTGGTTCTGAAACAAAATTAAAGAGCCTTTCATACCAAATTACGGCTTGATCGTATTGCGCATTGAAATAATAACTGTTTGCTAGTTTTGTAAATAGTTCTTCAGACTGATGCCCTTTATCTGCTACAGCTAAATAAACTTTTTGAGCATTCACATAATTTAAATGTGCATAATTTTCTGTAGCCTTTTTTATCTTTTTTTCTTGTGAATAAACTAAAGAAACACTTGAAAAGCTGAGAATAAGGAAACTAAATATCGTAATACTGTTTTTCATTATACCTTTTTTTAGAATTAAAAGAATCTTGGATTTACTTTTGCTCGAAGTTTCGTACCTAATTCAAATCGCAAAAATATCTCATGAGACCCACTATTATAACTTCCCAAATCGGTAGTTTCATAATCATAGGCATAGCCCACCATAATATTCTCATCTATTTGAAAGCCTGCCATAGCACTAACGGCAGCATCTAGTCTGTAGGCTAATCCTAAAGTAAAGCTATTGTTTATTAGTGCGTTTGCAGATATATCAATTGCTAATGGAGCACCCGAAACGGCTTTGGCTAACACTGCAGGCTTTAGTTTCAAACTGTTACTTATATCAAAAACATAGCCCCCAATAAAGTATACATGTAATTTTTCGGTAGCAGTAGAAATTGCAATATCATCATAGTGCTTAGTCTCTAAAAAGTTTGGAGACGACAGACCTAGATACCAACTTTGAGTGTGTAAATATAATCCACCTCCAATTACAGGAGATGTAGAGTGATCATTTCGTAAATCGTGATCGTTAGGATTATAAATAGTAAGTTTGTTAGGATCTAAACTAAAAAGAGATATTCCTCCTTTAATACCAAAGGAAAGTTTCAATGCATCAGCTACTTGAATAGTATAAGAAAAGTCTGCAGAAATCAAGCTTTCCGAGGATGGCCCAATTTTGTCACTAGTAAAACTTAAACCCAAACCAATACCCTGAACACCAATAGGTGAGTTAATCGAAAAGTTAAGGGTCTCTGGAGCACCGTCTAGCCCAACCCATTGGTTTCTGTATAGCCCAGTCATGCTTAACGAACCACGGGTACCAGCATAAGCTGGGTTTACTGTAACTGTATTATACATATACTGCGTGTATTGGGAGTCTTGCTGGGCTTGCAAAGGTTCCAAACCCGATAACACACTTACAAAAAGTATTAAAACAATTATTTTAGATATAAAATTATGCATATAGTTTCGTTGTTTTTTATTAATTTCCACTTAAGTATAAATACCCAGCTTGTTTATATCGATCGACATTAGTTTTTCCATCATATTCATAATCTAAAATGTAATAATACGTTCCGGATGGAAGTTGATTAGAACTTTTTAAAGTTAATCGACCATTAGAAAACCCATTAAAAACATCTCCATTGTTACCATAATCGAAAGACTCATAAACCTTTACTCCCCAACGGTTAAATATTTGTACATGCAAGTCTCGTGCACACCCCATATTACCCGTATCGATATAGAAAAAATCGTTTATACCATCGTTATTTGGTGTAATTGCATTATACACAGTAACTCCACAAGCAGAGGGCACTAATCCTTTATCTAATAATCCAAAAGTAAATACGCCATACCCACTAACCGCTGTAGTTACAGTTTGATTGTCCATATCCACAACACCACCTTCATTCACCCACATATTCGTAGATTCGTTCCAACGCACTATAGTTATAGCTTCTTGACCCGCCGCCATGATAAAGGCCTCCGGGGTAGTTACATCTCGCCAGGATAACGTAATCAGTACATCATCTGGATTGGTCGACTCCTTTTCTATAGTCCAATACTCTTGATCATCAATAGCATCTATAACTCCTGCCCTTAATGAATGGGGATAAAAATCGTTTGAGTTTTCATAATAAAACTTTGCTTTATATCGACTTTCTGCTTGAGAGTCTGAGGCGCCTGCAAAACGATAAAAACCACCATCTCCTATTGGATAAATAAAACTATTAAAACCTGTTTTATATACAGGACCATCAACATGACTATCATCGGAAGCGTTAGTATGGCTACCTGTTTCAGAAAAATTAATGCTACCTCCAAAATTATCAATGTCAACAATACCTTGATAAAAATCTGAAACGCCACTTATATCTATGGCTCCCGAAAGTTTAAAGGGTACAG
>NZ_DATGNR010000052.1:0-6344 GCF_035306605.1 Xanthomarina sp.
ATGCTGTTATATTTGCAGTTGTATTTGCATTAACAGTTCCGAAAGCCATAATTCCAGTAATGGCTAGAATAGAAAATAATCTTTTCATTGTTCTTGTTCTTAATTTTATTAGTTAAAGTGTTAAAGATATAAAAAAAATACGATTATCAAATAAAAATAAAAGCAGAGAGGAAGGGATTCGAACCCTCGATACCCTTTTGAGGTATACACACTTTCCAGGCGTGCGCCTTCGACCGCTCGGCCACCTCTCTAATTATCATATTTAACAATACATTAGGCAAATAACAAAAAAACTTTTGAAAGCTAAAAATTTTGCGAGTTAATTTTTATGTAATTTCTCCACGTAATGAGGTTTCGAATATGGTTTTGAAGGTGTTAGCAGAAATTTTCTCTCCTAATAAATACATCAATTTTGCCACTGCAGCCTCTGTTGTCATGTCTTTTCCTGAAATAACGCCCACCTTCTTTAAGTCTGAACTAGTTTCATATTGCCCCATAAGGACACTTCCACCGGAACATTGGGTAATATTTACAATATATACTCCTCTTTTTATAGCTTCTTCTATTAAAGAAATAAACCACGATTCGGTACTGGCATTTCCAGTTCCGTAGGTTTCTATAATAATTCCTTTTAAACTTGGATTATTAATGATACACTCCAAAATAGTTTTGGAAATACCAGGAAACAGTTTTACCAAAGCAATATTAGTGTCCAAAATTTTATGGACTACCAACTTTTTTTTGGAGTTAGGCCTCCATAAAGCATCTTCATTTACTTTCATATGGACTCCAGACTCGGCTAAATGTGGATAATTTAAAGATTCGAAAGCCTCAAAATGTTCCGCATTTATTTTGGTGGTTCTATTTCCTCGGTACAGTTTATACTCAAAATACAAGCCCACTTCTCTAATTACTGGTTTATCATTCTTACGTAAAGCGGCCATTTGTATGGAAGTAATTAGGTTTTCCTTAGCATCTGTACGCAAATCTCCAATAGGTAATTGGGAACCTGTTAGTATCACAGGTTTATCTAAATTCTCCAACATAAAGCTTAAAGCAGAAGCCGTATAACTCATAGTATCGCTTCCATGAAGGACCACAAAACCGTCATTCGCGTCGTAATGTGCTTCAATTATTTCTGCCATTTTAATCCAATATTCAGGACTCATGTTAGAGGAATCGATAGGCTCGTCAAAAGAAACTGTTGAAATACGACAGCTCAATAACTTTAATTCTGGAATTCGTTTTAAAAGATTATTAAAGTCGAAAGCTTGCAACCCTCCGGTATTTGGGTTCTTAATCATCCCAATAGTCCCACCAGTATAAATTAAAAGAATGTTTGGCTTGGTATCTGTCATACTTATATATTAAAAACGTCTTTTGAGTTTTGAGTGGTAATTTCGGCAATTTTTTCCTGAGGTAAATTATAAAGTTCCGATAGTTTTTCCAATACCTTTATTATATAGGCGCTTTCATTACGCTTCCCACGAAATGGTGTCGGTGCCAAATAAGGTGAGTCGGTTTCCAAAACAAGGTGTTTTAAATCGATTTGATTTAGGAACTGATCTATTTTCCCGTTTTTAAAAGTAACCACACCACCGATTCCTAATTTCATATTAAATGAAATGGCACGTTTAGCCTGCTCTAAAGTTCCAGTGAAACAATGAAAAATCCCGAATAGATCATCGCTTTTTTCTTCTTCTA
Organism: Xanthomarina sp.; assembly: GCF_035306605.1. NCBI lineage: Bacteria > Pseudomonadati > Bacteroidota > Flavobacteriia > Flavobacteriales > Flavobacteriaceae > Xanthomarina > Xanthomarina sp. Next base: position 1,705 of record NZ_DATGNR010000052.1, read on the forward strand.
AAACTTCGAAAATTTCATCAAAAGCCTCACGACAATGAATTACGATAGGCAGTTTATATTTTTTAGCTAATTGTATTTGATGCTTAAAGGCTTTCTTTTGAATCCCTAAAGTAGAAGTATCCCAATATAAATCGATTCCTATTTCTCCAATGGCATAAAAAGAGCGTTGCGCCAACATTTCTTCTACATGAGCCAATTCATCTAAATAATTTTCTTTTACTGACGTGGGATGTAATCCCATCATTAAATAAACATGTTCTGGAAAATCTGCTTCCAATTGAAGCATGGCCGCTGTATAGTTGGAATCGATAGCAGGAATAAAAAAACGAGTAACCTTAGCTTCAATAGCGCGTTCAATCATTTCTTTTCGATCCTCCGTAAAGGCATCACTATATAAATGGGTATGTGTATCGGTAATTATCATTTTGCAAAAGTATAGGTTCTTTTACAAATAACCTTAAAGACCTTTCAGCTTTTATATTGCTAATCTCCTACTGAAAGGTTTATCAAAATTTTATTTCAATTTTTTTAGAAGCTCTTGTGCTTGTTTGTAGTCTTCTGAATCTTTAGGCACTGTTTTTAATACGGATATACAGGCAACTGCATCATCTTGTTTTAATTTACTTAAGGCTAAATACCAAATAGCTTTATTTTTATAAACTGAAGGGGTTTGAATAATATGATTAAATAGCGCATCTGCTTTCGCATAGTTATTTAATTCCACTAAAGACACGGCTTTGTATAGTTGTAGTTCCATATTGCGTTCATCTGTTTTAAGTAATTCTGAAAAATACATTGCTGCATCTTCATAATTGTGAGTGTTAAAAGCTGTTTCTGCTTTGCTCAAAATCTCGCTTTGCGTGCCCCTCACGGTTAAACTTATAGTTCCATAGTTCGCATAATTATCATAAACCGGACTTGAAAATTGTTGGGTAAAGAAAAATCCTATCACCAAAATTGCGGCTGCTGCTATGGAATAGTACCAGGGATTAATACCTTTAAAACTTGTTCTGTTAGATGCTTCTTTATCAAAATACTTCTTTGAAACAGCTTCTAAATTTGATTTAAACGCCTCTGCTTTCTCTTCATTTGCAATATGATTTTCTAAAAATTCCGAGGCTTGCTTATAAGTGTTAAAAGCTTCCTGGAACTCTAAATCTTTTTGCAATCTGTTTTCAAAAGCCACCTTTTCTTCTGAATCTAACTTCCCAGACAGATAATCTTCAAATAATATGTAATCTTGTTCTTGCATGGTTACGATTTTAGGTTTTTATAAGTTGGCGACTCTTGAATTAACTTCGTTAGCTTCCCAATACATAAAGATTTCTTTTTTCTAGCATAGGCATACGTGATACCTAAACTTTCAGCAACTTCTTCCATGGATTTTATTTTAAAAGTAGCTTTCAACAAATCTTTACAGGCCTGTCCTAACTTTTCAAACATATCCTTAAACAAGTCGTGTTGTTGTTCAAATAAAGAGGTTTCGAAAGCAAGTTCTTGAGCGTCGTCATCCTTAGATAACACTTCTTCATTAATTGTTACCTCTTTATTCCCTTGTTTTTTTAATTGATTGAGCCACTTTCGCTTACAGATCAAGAAAAAATAGGCATCGAAAGGACATGTAAGTTGTAAATTCTTCTCTGTTGCTTGATGGTAAATAGTAATAAGGGTTTCTTGAATAACATCTTGGGCACTCGCTGCATCTCCACTATTTTGCTTGATATAATTTATAACTTTTGGAGCAAACTTATCGTAAATAGCCTGAATGATAAACGTATTATTTGCCACCAAGCCCTCAATGTACTTCTGGTCTTCGTGATTTTTTTTCTCGCTCATAAACCCTTTATTTTTAACGAATTTAAAAAAACTTCGCATAATAAGGGTAACAATTTTAAAATGGTTTTTATGTATAAGAGAATGGATATAGTATCCATGAATTAACATTAAAAAAATTTTATTATGAAAAATTCTATTCAAAAAATCTTTTTGATTTTTTTACTTGGCTGTTATGGAGCCTTAAATGCCCAAGTTCCATTAACAGGAGGTGTACAAACAAGTGGCCTAAATAATGTTTCCATAGACTGGTGGGTACAACAGTCTACATCGGACAAAAACAGAGACTTATATGCCATTACCTATTGGAAACATGGCAAAGATGCGGGAAATTATTTTAAAGTTTATAATGGTTCTAACTTTAACCCTATTACCAATACAGACATAAAATATTCGGAATTAGGTTCGTTTGCGAGAATAAAACTAGATAATGAAAAGAATGTATATGTTTTGTATAAAGATTATGAAACCCCAAATGGAAGCGTTTTTAAAACCTATCTAAAAAAATTCAGCGCTTCAGGTAACTTAATAGGTTCGCGTATTCAGGTTGTAAATAACACACATCCTTCTGACATAACAATTGCACCAAATGGAGACGTATTAATTGGTTGTACAGAAAACAACAAAATAAAAGTAAAGGTTTATAGAAATATGGGGTACGTAGGAAGCATGCCAATTGACGAGATTAAACTTATCAATAACACAAATCCATTTGTTATACATATGGACATGAAAGATAAAAAACTGGCTATAGGTTATTCTTTCGGTCATATTAACGCGTCAAAATTAATAATAAAACGTTACTCTTACTCCCCAAGCAACATCGCGTTATCTCTACATTCTTATTATGATGACAACAGTCGTTTCGATTCAGGGACTAATCAACTAGCACTAAGAAATAACTGGGATGTGTTTTTCAACTCAAATATATCTACTTCGTATCCATTTACGAACCGCGTAGTTAAGTTCTTAAACAACAATACAAGTAGTATATTTCAAAGCTCATCAGGACTCGTTGATGTTGATTTAGGAAACAGATTACTAATTAGCCAAGATTATGGAGCTCCTGCAAATGGAGATTTTAAAGTAAAACTATATGAATCCGACAATAGCCTGATACATGAATATCAGATTGATAACAAAATCAAAAATCATTTAGAAAGTGTTGCTATTTATGATTGTGATTTTATTGTTACGGGAATTGACAGAAAACTGGGAGCCAACCCAAACAATCATTCCTACCAAAATTTTCACCAAGTATTTAGTTGTGGTGGATGCAAAGAAGACTCAAAACCAACTGCTGCAGCTGAATTTAGATTCCCTTATCAAGAAAATGAATATGATAGCTATTACGGCCCAATAAAAGTAACCGAGTTGTGTTTAATAGACGACCTATTGGTAGATGGTTCAGCAAGTACGTGTGAAGACAGATATTTTGTAGGCTTATCAGAATTCAATTTATCAACATGGACGGATACCAATGTTCTACATTCTGCATGGGTAGCACCTTTAACTCAAGCACCTAACAATATAAATATTGTAGATTTCCTACCTCAAGGATATCATTTAAAACCAGGAAAGATATACAGATTTAGATTGGCTGTAGGAAACCCTTGGGATTCTGTAGATATTTTCTTTGAAGTATCTTGTTGTAAAAGAGAGATTATTGCCGATCCACACCCAGGAGGTATAGAGTCGCAAAAAACATTTGAATACACACTAACTTTTGGAGATGAAGCTTCTGAAAACCACGATAAAGATGTGAATTTTAAAGTTTTTCCTAATCCAGCACAAGATCAAGTTACTTTAGATTTTAGTGACATAGAAAGTAAAAACACAAAAATCATAAACATACGCAACTTGCAAGGTGTTGAAGTTTATGCTAGCAAAACTCAAGACCAAAAAGAAACCATTCATATTAAAAATTGGCCAACTGGTATTTATATAAGTACAGCCATAATAGATGGAAAATCCTATCAAAACAAAATAATTAAAAAATAGACAACCTCATATTAAACAGGCTGTTTCGATTAAGAAACAGCTTGTTTTTTAAAATATTGTAAAAAAACAGGGTAACAATTTTAAAATGGTTTTGATATAAAGTTGTAAGCAATAAATTAAAAACAAAAATTATGAAAATGAGAAGTTTTAAAAAAATCGCAGTACTATCTATTCTAAGTCTATTTGCACTTTCATCCTGCGATAATGACGACGACCTAACAAACAATGTGTGTGACGATGCCTATGTAAACATCGCTATTACCGATGCTTTTTCTACAGCCAACGGCTATGATGACCATCCTGAATCCATGGATTTGGAAACACATGAATACCGTATGGTAATAAATGCCGACGGAGAAATCTGTAGCGTGGGATATCAAAATCCAAGTACTTGGACAGGTGATTATTTAATAGAAGTAATTAACGAAACGTCTCAAGCATCCTACTCGGGTACGCATTCTTTTTCGCAAGCACATTTAGATTATCAAAGCATAACTCCAGTAACGGTAAGTTCAGGAGATATTATTAAAGTTATGAGAACCATACTAAACAATACATCATTAAATGAAACAGTTGGTAGAATCTTTCGAAAATCGGATTACTCAGATGTTCCTTATCCAATAACAGTAGGAAATATTGAGTTTCTAAGCTCTAATTTTTATGGTAATGGAGGTCCAGTCCTAAACATTGGCCAACCATACATTCCTATAGGTTTTAAAGTAAACTAAAAACCAGTAAAGTCATGCTTAACTTAAAAATCAGTGATTCTTTGCACACTAAGTTTCATTACAAAGCAGTAAAGATCT
>NZ_DATGNR010000053.1:0-15099 GCF_035306605.1 Xanthomarina sp.
AAATTCAAAAAATAAAAAAATTATGTAGCTTTGCACAACCATTTATTTCTATTTACAGAAATAATATTCATCTAAAACACACATGAAATACAAAAGGATTCTTTTAAAATTATCAGGCGAGGCCCTAATGGGGAACAGACAATATGGTATAGATCCCGTCCGTCTTTCCGAATACGCACAAGACATTAAGGAAATTACAGATTTAGGAATAGAAGTGGCTATAGTAATTGGAGGAGGAAATATTTTTAGAGGAGTAGCTGGTGCAAGCAATGGTATGGACCGAGTGCAAGCAGACCACATGGGAATGCTAGCAACCGTAATAAACGGCTTGGCCTTACAAAGCGCGCTAGAAGATGCTAAGGTGCAAACCAGACTGCAAACAGCCATCCATATTGAAGAAGTTGCAGAACCGTTTATCAGAAGACGTGCTTTAAGACATTTAGAAAAAGGCCGTGTAGTTATTTTTGGAGGTGGTACCGGAAATCCTTATTTTACAACAGATTCTGCCGCTGTATTACGTGCTATTGAAATTGAAGCTGATGTTATTTTAAAAGGCACACGAGTAGATGGAATTTACAATGCTGATCCAGAAAAAGATTCTAAAGCCATAAAATTCGACCATATTACATTTGAAGATGTGTTAAGAAAAGGCCTAAAAGTTATGGATACCACAGCTTTTACATTAAGTCAAGAAAACGAATTACCTATCATTGTCTTCGATATGAACAAAAGAGGAAATCTATTAAAGGTAGTTTCAGGCGAAAATATTGGTACCAAAGTAAATTTATAATATCCGTTTGGCTTATTTTTTGAATAAGCATTAAAAAATAAAATTTAAAAGATGAACGAAGACATTCAATTTATATTAGACTCGGCAAAAGAATCTATGGATGCCGCTATTAAGCATCTAGAAAAGCAGTTTGTAAATATTCGAGCTGGAAAAGCGAGTCCAGCCATGCTAGGAAGCGTTTTGGTTGACTACTATGGCTCTCAAACACCATTAAGTCAAGTTGCTAACGTAAACACTCCTGACGGTAGAACCATTACGGTACAACCTTGGGAAAAAAACATGCTTCAAGAAATTGAACGAGGCATTATGTACGCCAACCTTGGTTTTAACCCAATGAATAATGGCGACTACATCATTATAAACGTACCTCCTTTAACTGAGGAGCGCAGACGTGAATTAGCCAAACAAGCAAAATCTGAAGCTGAAGACGCAAAAATTAGTGTTCGTACAGCTAGAAAAGATGCGAATAACGATATAAAAAAATCGGATGTATCTGAAGACTTGCAAAAAATGGCTGAAGATGATGTTCAAAAATTAACAGATAAATACGTTCTTAAAATCGATTCTTTATTCGATTTAAAGGAAAAAGAAATTATGACTGTATAACACAAAAAGCGACTTAGAAGTCGCTTTTTTTTTACTTCAATCATAAGAAAACGCCCATTCCAATTTCTATATGCCAATCTGCTCACGGTCTAAAACATAATTTTTAGAGCTATTATTACAGAATCATATTCAATTCTAAGACTTTTTCTTTAATCCGTCATTTTAACAAGACATTATACCTGAAATCAGTTAGCAAATACATTGCTTTTACCTAACTTTACGCCTGTTTTTTATTTTAGTATGTTTAAATTATTTACAAAGAGTTTTTGGGATGTTGTTGCACGTCTTATTTTACGAAATAAGATTGTCATACTTATAGCTATTACATTGGTTACTATACTTTTTAGTACCCAATGGAAAAATATGCGCTTTACCTATTCAGAAGCTAACTTATTACCCGACGATCACGAAGTTAATATAGTCTACAACGAATTTTTAAAGATTTTTGGTGAAGAAGGCAACCTAATTGTACTTGGAGTAAAAGATTCTAGCCTTTTTACTGTTGAAAACATTAATGCTTGGAACAACCTCTCTGAATCCTTTAAAGGCCTAGAAGATGTTGAAGCTGTTCTGTCGATTAAAGACCTTCAGAAATTACTTAAAGACACCGAAAACGAAAAGTTTAAACTAGAACCATTCATTAAGGATTCCATTCATAGCATGAAGCAATTGGACACCTTACAAGACGATTTATTTAATAAATATCCGTTTTACGACAACTTCTTATTCAATAAAAACACAAAAACCATTCGTACGGCAATCTATCTAAAAAAAGATATCGTAAACACGGCGGCTAGAAAGGATTTTGTATTTGACGAGCTATTACCTAGAATAGAAGCTTTTGAAGAAGTTACCAATTTAGACGTCCGAATTTCGGGAATGCCGTATGTTCGCACACTAAACGCACAAAACATTGTAGATGAAATTGGCAAATTTATTGGACTAGCTCTAGCTGTAACTTCCCTGATTTTCTTTTTCTTTTTCAGATCGGTTAGAGCCACACTTATCTCATTAGTAGTCGTTTGTATTGGCGTTATGTGGACTTTCGGAATTATAGGTTTCCTAAACTACGAAATAACAGTACTTACAGCCTTAATACCTCCCCTTATCATAGTTATAGGTATTCCAAACTGTATCTTTTTAATAAATAAATATCAACACGAAGTTAAACTGCATGGAAATAAAGTTAGGTCCTTACAGCGCGTTATTACCAAGGTTGGAAACGCCACCTTATTAACCAACCTAACAACTGCTTCTGGTTTTGCTACGTTTATTTTAACACAAAGCACACTTTTAAAAGAATTTGGAATAGTAGCCTCATTAAGTATCATAGCTATTTTCATCCTGTGTATATTAATTATACCAATTATTTACACCTTTTTACCTTACCCAAAAGATAGGCATCTAGAACATTTAAACAAACGTTGGATTGGCGGTTTTACCAATTGGATAGAGCGTATGGTAAGACAAAGACGTATTACCATTTATATTACCGCTCTTGTACTACTAATTTTTAGTATGATTGGTATTTACCAAATTAAAATCTCTGGTAGTTTAATTGAAGACATGTCGGAAGAAGCCGAGTTTTTCCAAGACATCCGATTTTTTGAAGATGAATTTAATGGCATTATGCCTGTAGAAATATTAATAGATACCAAGCGTAAAAAGGGAGTAATGAAATTGGCTACTTTAAAACGAATGGATCAACTAGAAGAGGTTATTTTAGAAACTCCTGAACTATCTAAACCAATTTCTGTGGTAAGCCTTGTTAAATATTCTAAACAGGCTTATTATAATGGAAATCCTAAATATTACCAATTGCCTACCTCGCAAGAAAGTAGTTTCATTTTTAGTTATGCAAAAAACTCGACTTCTAATACTGATTTATTAACCAATTTTGTAGATAGTACCGGGCAATATGCACGTATTACTACTTTTATGAAAGACATTGGAACAGATAGAATGGAGCGAATTGAAGACGACCTTCAATCTAGAATAGACAAAGTTTTTCCAGAAGACAAGTACCAGGTTACCATTACGGGAAAGGCTTTGGTTTTCCAAAAAGGAACCAAGTATTTAGTTAAAAACCTAGCTCTTTCTTTGTCGCTAGCTATTATTTTAATTGCTTTACTAATGGCCTATATGTTCCGCTCATTTAGAATGATTGTGGTTTCATTAGTTCCTAATATATTTCCTTTGGTTATTACGGCAGGCTTAATGGGGTATTTAGGCGTTCCTATAAAACCTTCTACCATTTTGGTATTCAGTATTGCTTTTGGAATTTCGGTAGATGATACCATTCATTTTTTAGCAAAATACAGACAAGAATTACAAGCCAACCACTGGAAGATTAGAAAATCTGTATATGGTGCCCTTCGCGAAACCGGAATAAGTATGTTTTACACCTCTATCGTACTGTTTTTTGGATTTTCAGTATTCACCGTTTCCAGTTTTGGAGGTACGGTAGCATTAGGAGCTTTAGTTTCTGCCACCTTACTTTTTGCTATGCTTTCTAACTTATTATTGCTTCCTTCACTATTATTATCCTTGGAAAGAAGAATAGCCAATAAAGAAGTTTTAAAAGAACCTTCCATTAATATTATCCCAGAAGAAGATAATGATGAGGATGATATGAATGAGGATAACCAAACAAAAAACATTCATTAAAAATTACAACAAAGAACTATCTTTGCATTTTAAATATAAGACTATGACATCGAGTACCATTTCAGACTTGCTTTCTAAACAATACATTTTACAAGAAGTAAAAGTTAAAGGTTGGGTGAGAACTTTTAGAGCAAACCGTTTTTTAGCTTTAAATGATGGTTCTACCCTAAATAACATTCAATGTGTAATAGATTTTGAAAACACAGACGAAGCTATCCTAAAACGCCTTACAACTGGGGCTGCAGTTTCTATTACAGGAACCCTAACCGAAAGTCAAGGTAAAGGACAACAAGTAGAAATACAAGTTTCATCCATTGAAATATTAGGCGATTCTGATCCTGAAACGTATCCTATTCAACCTAAGAAACACTCTTTTGAGTTTTTAAGAGAGAATGCGCATTTACGTACTAGAACAAACACCTTTAGTGCTGTTATGCGTTTGCGTTCTTCCCTATCCTTTGCCATCCATAAATATTTTAATGAAAATGGGTTTTACTATATGCACACGCCTATTATTACAGGTAGTGATGCGGAAGGTGCTGGTGAAATGTTTAGAGTTACGAATTTAGACCCTAAAAACCCGCCTTTAGATGACGAAGGAAAGGTTAATTTTAAAGAAGATTTCTTCGGAAAAGAAACAAACTTAACCGTTTCTGGTCAGTTAGAAGCCGAAGCTTATGCCATGTCTTTAGGTAAAGTTTACACATTTGGGCCTACTTTTAGAGCAGAAAACTCCAATACTTCAAGACACTTAGCTGAGTTTTGGATGATAGAACCTGAAGTTGCCTTTATGGATTTAGCAGGGAACATGGACTTAGCAGAAGATTTTATGAAATCGGTTTTAAGCCATATTCTAAAGAACAATAGAGAAGATTTAGAGTTTCTTGAAAACAGATTATTAGAGGAAGAAAAAACGAAACCACAAGCTGATCGAAGTGAATTAAGTTTGATAGATAAAATCAATTTTGTTGTAGAAAACAACTTCAAACGTGTTAGCTATACAGAAGCCATTGAAATTCTTAAAGATTGTAAACCGAACAAGAAAAAGAAATTTAAATATCTAATTGAAGAATGGGGAACGGATTTACAAAGTGAGCACGAACGTTATTTAGTTGAAAAACATTTTAAATGCCCAGTAATTCTATTTGATTATCCTGCAGATATCAAAGCATTTTATATGCGTTTAAACGAAGATGGAAAAACGGTTCGCGCTATGGATATTTTATTCCCTGGAATTGGAGAAATGGTTGGAGGTTCACAACGTGAAGAACGTTTAGACGTTTTAAAAGAAAAAATGAAAGCTCTAAACATTGACGAGAAAGAGCTATGGTGGTACTTAGATTTAAGAAAATACGGAACGGCTGTACACTCTGGTTTTGGTTTAGGATTTGAACGTTTAGTTATGTTTGCTACAGGAATGAGCAACATACGCGACGTAATTCCTTTCCCAAGAACCCCACATAATGCGGAATTCTAATCTAAAATTACAACGACATAGAAATTTCTATGAAAACGGTTTTTATGGAAATTTCAACATAACATAATAGTTTATGTGTTTCAATTAATTATTTTTAATTTGTCACATAAAAAATGGTTACCTTCTATATTTAATTTATTAATTATAGATGTTTCACAAAACAATCTATATATGTGTTTATATAGATTGTTTTTTTTATTTTTATAAGAAACCTAATTACCTAATTTGTACAATGCTTAAACAATTTTTACAGTTTAAATTATCGCAAAAGTTATCGCCTCAACAAATTCAATTGATGAAGCTGATACAATTGCCTACGCAAGCATTTGAACAACGCTTAAAGCAAGAATTGGAGGAAAATCCAGCATTAGAAACTGGCAAGGAACAATCAGATGACTTTGATGACGATTTTGATAATTCAAACGATTACGAGGATGACCACGAATCTATAAATACAGACGACATTAATGTAGATGAGTATTTAAGCGATGATGACATTCCCGATTACAGAACCCAAGCTAATAACTACAGCAGCGATGATGAGGAAAAAACCATGCCGTATGCAGCTGGGATTTCGTTTACGCAACATTTAATCAATCAGTTAAACACGTTTACCTTAACGGATGACGAGTTTGATATTGCCGAATTCCTAGTAGGAAGTATTGATGAAAGCGGATATATACGTAGATCCTTAAGTGATATAACCGACGACTTAGCTTTTACTCAAAACATTTTTACCACTGAAGAGAAAATTGAAGAGGTTTTAAAAACGGTTCATCAATTAGATCCGGCTGGTGTTGGAGCAAGAAATCTTCAAGAGTGTTTAAGCATTCAGTTACATAGAAAAGAGAAACGCCCAGATATTGAACTAGCTATTGATATTATTGACAATGCCTTTGATAGGTTTACAAAAAAGCACTATAAAAAACTGCTTCAAAAATTTGATATAACGGAGCAGCAACTAAAAGACGCTATAGAGGAAATAGAACGTCTTAACCCAAAACCAGGAGGCTCCTATGCCGGAAATAACCGCATGGTGGAACACGTAGTTCCAGATTTTGCTATTAAAATTGTAGATGGTGAGTTAGAATTAACCTTAAACGGAAGAAATGCACCTGAACTACATGTCTCCAGAGAGTACAACAACATGTTGAAGGGGTATAAAGAATCTAAGGACAAGTCGAAATCTCAGAAAGATGCTGTGATGTTTATCAAACAAAAACTGGATGCAGCCAAATGGTTTATAGATGCTATTAAGCAGCGTCAGCAGACCTTATTTGTAACTATGAGTGCTATTATGCACTATCAAAAAGAATACTTTTTAACAGGAGATGAGCGTAAATTAAGACCTATGATCCTGAAAGACATTGCAGATGAAATTGACATGGATGTGTCCACCGTTTCCAGAGTGGCCAATAGTAAATATGTAGACACGCCTTATGGCACCAAATTGATTAAGGAGTTCTTTTCGGAATCGATGACTAACGACCAAGGAGAAGAAGTTTCTACCAGAGAAATTAAAAAAATTCTGGAAACGGTTATCGAGGAGGAAAACAAGAAAAAGCCTTTAACGGACGATGCCCTAGCCAAAATTTTAAAGGAAAAGGGCTATCCAATAGCCAGAAGAACGGTTGCTAAATACAGAGAGCAATTGGATATTCCTGTAGCTAGATTGCGTAAAAAGATATGATAAATAAATTTGCCACGAATATTATATAGATATTCGTGGCAACATATTTTAAAATTTCAAGCTAAGCTCTTAATTATTCCTTAATAAATGTATAAACTCCTACAGGAATTGTTATAATCTCGGGACCAGAATAGTTAATACTTGCATTTTCATTAAATCTCATGGTTATTTTTGCTCTAATTTTTTCTACGCCACTTTCAACAAATCGAGCCATTACAATTCCTCCCCATAATCCAGGTCTAGTAGGATCCTTAATACTTAATATTATAAAACGTGTATTAGGATCACATTCTGGGCAAGGTGGAAATCCAATATCATTTGTTGTAATAGAGTAAGAAACTATATTATTATATCGCATAGCATCTTCTGAGTTTATTATATTAGGAATTCCAATTGGCTCAATTAATGGAAATGTATTGACCAATTCAACACTATTTTCTATATATTGATATTCTCCAACAAGTAAATCGGAATAATCACCCACACTAGAAGTATGTTGCTCTACTTTATTAAAAATAATGGTTAAAGAATTATTGCCACTTTCCCATTTCCAAGTACCAACATAAGGATTATAATCGTTATCAACGTCTTTTAAATAGGCTTCATCTTCTGGAAGTTCAACCCCATTAATATTATAAATTGGTACGATGTTTTGGGCTTTACAGCTTAAAACTAATAATAAAATAATATATGTTATAAATACCTGTTTCAATAAAATATTAATTCTGTTTTATAAATGTATAAACCCCATCTGGAATAGTTATATTATCTGGTCCGGAATAATCAATACTTGCATTTTCATTAAACTTCATATTAATTTTCGCTCTAATTTTTTCTACACCACCTTCTACAAATCGAGCCATTTTAATTTCACCCCATAATCCTGGTTTTGTTGGATCTAAAAGTGATAAAACAATAAAACGTGTATTTGACGCGCATTCAGGACAAGGTGGAAACCCTCGATTGACAATCGTTATATATGATGAAACTATGCTATTATCCAATCCATTATCAGGGTTAATTATTATTGGAATTCCTATTGGTTCCATTATTGGGAATGTATTAACCAATTCTACACGGTTTTCTATATATTGATATTCGCCTACCAATAAATCTGCAAAATCACCGTTTCCATTATCATTCTGTATGATTTTATTGAAAATAATAGTTAAAGAATTACTCCCACTTTCCCATTTCCAAATACCAACATAAGGATTATAATCGTTATCAACGTCTTTTAAATAGGCATTATTCTCTGGAAGATCGACGCCAGTATCGTTAAAAATTGGTACAATGTTTTGTGCTTTGCAGCTTAAAACAACTATAAAAATAATGTATGTTATAAATAACTGCTTCAAAAATATTAATTCTGTTTAATTAATGTCCAGATACTATCCTCTGGTATAGACAATGGTTGATGCGATTCTGCAAATGTATTATTTATCTGCATTCTTATCTTTTCCACTCCTGATTCAACAAATCTTGTCATGCGAATCTTTCCCCATAAAGGAGGGTTACTAGACTCAATAATATCTAAAACAATAACTCGTGAATTAGGTGAACATTCTGGACATGGTGGAAACCATTCGTCCATATCAGTTATTCCAATAACAGTAATACTGTTGTCCCAAGGATTCGGTTGAATAATAATAGGCACACCATTACTATCAGTAGTGAACAATTCTGGGTGAGTATCTACCAAAACATTACTACTTACTTGGTAACTATACTCACCAACAAGCATGTCGAAATAATCGCCTAATTCTCCTGGTACATTCGTAGTTGTGTTAAAAGTGATTGTTAAAGTTTCATTTCCAGAATTCCCAGCCCAAGTGCCTACATAAGGTGCAAAATCGTTAGCAATGTCTTTATAGTATCGATTTGGGTGTACTCCATCATTTGGGTCTGGTCCGTAAATTGGAGTTATTACCTGAGCTTTACAGCCAACTATAAAAAATACTATTAAAAATTTTATTATTGTTTTCATTTCTCTATTATTTTAATCACAAGGTAGTGTGATTGGATTATTATTTGAATTTAATTTTACTTTCTCAAAAACTTGGTTGCTTTCGTTTAGTTTATATAAATACAAAGGTGTTTTAGGCATGTTGTTATTTTCTTTAATTTCTTCAAAAGCTTCTAAAAATTCTCTTAAATAATCATCTTCATCACTATTTTGATTTATATTTTTAAAAATTTTGTAGTGCAAGTATTTCTGAGATTTGATAGCAGTATTTCCCAAAACACCTCCAAAGATAAATTTTAACAAAGTAAAATCCCTTATTTTTATCATATACGTACCATTACTTGAAACCATAACTGAAAACACATCATGTGGTGAAGTATTGTTGGGGTTTCCTATAGCACTCAAACTATGGTAATACATATACAAATTATAAATATCCTCACCTGAGAACATAAGGTCTCCTCTTGGATGAGTATGCATGCCTCCAATTATATTTCCTCCATGGTTTAATTTTATACCATATCCAAAACCTTGAATTAATGTACTTGGTGTGTTATTTAAATTAATTTCATACCCATACTCATCTATTTGGTCTAGCTCACTTTCTAAGTTTTCAACTGCATTTTTAAGCAAATTATTATTAGCAGTTAATAATTCCTCAACTTCATAACACTCCAACTTTTCATCGGCATAATCAAAAAAGTCTTGTGTTATGGGAGGCGAAGCATCAATATAATCAAGAATAATATTTATCATGGCATCACAGCCTGCTTTTTTAATCATGGTTGCCATTCTTTTAATGGTCACTTCATTGGCTGTATTGTTGAGCCATAACAATTGTTCAGGTGTTAGGTTCTCTTCATTTAAACATTCTAATACTTTTTCTTTATCTGTTTTTTCAACTTGGTCAATAGAGGGCAAGGCCCCAACTGCTGGCTGGCCTCCAGAAGTGGAACCAACACCTCCACCACTTGAGCCTCCTAGATTAGTGTTGTCCGGGAAGTGACCATCTTCTAAATCCCAATCGTCCCAATTGCCATCATTCCCATTTGAAGGATCTGTATTACCATTTGATCCATCTCCTGAATTCCCTACTCCTGGTGGACATGTCACATTATATTCTGTTATCAATATATAATGTTCGCCTTCTTTAACTATTTTTTGTCTAATACATTTCCCATTTATAACATGATAGACCCATTCACCTCCTCCAGAAGTGGTTGTTGCACCTCCTCCTGTAGGACCTGTACCACTTGCTCCATCATTGCACCAAATAACTTCAAAATCCCCATCATCTTCTGGAATGTTATATAAACAACCATCTATTAAATGCATTTTTGCATTTATTATATCTTGAAAATCGATGGTATCTATTATACCTTCCTCAATTGGCAAAATTGATATTAAAAAATGTCTCTGTTCTCCATGGTACTCCAATGTTATATAAGAATAAACATTAAACTCAATATTTTCACCATTATCTATGATGACAAAATTTTCAAAAGTTGCCTCTGTCAATAGCGGTGTTTCAATTTTAAAGGACCAAGCTTCCCCTCCATTGGAAGTGACATGTAAAATTTCGTCTGTTAAAATGGAAAAAGATCCATCGTTGGAGTCTATTCTTAAATTTGTTTCAAGAGTTGAATTTGAAGTTTTATTTTTAGTTTTTGGCTTATTAACATCAAAACTATGAGATATCTTTTTTAAAGACTTTTGGAGTTTGCTGTTTTGTTGCGCCTCATCCAAACTAAGTATTTGTGAGTGTATGTTTGGATAATCCTTAGAATAATTTTGCTTTACTGTTTCAAAATCGTCTTTTTGACACGTAAACAATAATACGTTTAGTAGTAGGAAGCAAACTAATTTAAATATTTTAAGTTTTGGCTGTTTGGCTGTTTGGCTGTTTGGCTGTTAATATTTGTTTTTTCATAAACAATAAAATCATTATCGATTAATATTCAATAAACCTATAAAAATAATTCAAAAAATATATACGCAGTAACAGGTTTATTTTGGGCTTTTCGATGAAATACACACTTTCTATTACGGTTTTTCCGTAATTATGTATGGAAATCAATTAATTTCTTAATTTTAAACAAAAATTTGAATCAGCTCTTAAAAAGTATCTCGTTTGTATTCCATCCTATTATCATGCCTATGTTGGGTGTGCTTTTTTACTTTTCAAAATCGCCTAGATTTCTTCCATTAGAAATTATCCAAGCAAAAGTATTCTCTCTCTTTATTTTAACCATCATATTACCTATTCTCCTATACTTTCTACTAAAAAGCATAGGAACGGCCAAAACCATATATTTAAACAGCACACAGGAACGAATCCTACCGCTATTTCTAAATGGATGTGTTATTGTGTTAATCCTAAATCGGGTGTTACCAGCTTCAGAAATTATAGAGTTATATTACTTTTTTGTTGGTATATTATTTTCAACCATGGCCTGTTTTATATTAGCCATTTTTAAGTTTAAGGCTAGTATCCATATGCTTGGTATTTCAGGTGTTACCATGTTTTACATCGCTTTAAGCATTCATTTTAGTATAAACATCAATGGCACGTTGGCACTAATGTTTGTTTTAATTGGAGCCATTGCAACTTCAAGACTTCACTTAAAGGCACATAGCAATATCGAGTTGCTTATCGGATTCTTTATTGGAATGATTCCACAACTTATACTAGTAAACTATTGGTTATAACACATAGAAAATAAGACCAAACTTAATAGCAGACATGTCCATTGAGCCAGGACCTGAATTAGAAGCTACGTTTAAAATAGGGTTTAATGAGTAATAAACATGGAAATTCCAAGTATTATAACCAGCACTTAAACTAATTCCATATTGAAAATCGTTAAAAGCATCTAAATTAGTTTGCTTTTTATCCCCAAGCTCCCCTTTAAACACAGTGGAATTGGCTAATACGTACCCAACTTTAAACCCGGTATAGATCCTCCAAAACTTATATTCACTAGCGGTAGATGTACGCCACCTAAGCTCAAAGGGAATTTCTAATAAATAGGTATTGAATTTGTTTTTAGTGTAACTGATATCAGACTCTCTCAAGTTAATATAGGCTGCTTCTCCTGAGTCGGTTTCGTATAAATAGATATTATGGTTATACGAATTGATTGAGGCGCCCAAACCTATTCCTAAGCCTAAATTACGACTTTTATTTAAGGGGAAGTCCCTAATAAATCCAAGGTGAAAGCCACTAGAAAAACCTGATTGGGACACGTTACTAGGTTTATTAGCCAAAAGATTATAGGTTACAGCAAAATAAAACTGGTCTTCTCGATATCTCGTATCTATTCCGGAACTGTCTACCACAATACTTTCCTGGGTATACACGGTTGTAACGCAAAACAATCCTATTAAAACAAAGAGTGACAGTTTCATTTTTAGGGAGTAAAATTTATAAGATTAAATATAAAATAAAAGGCGTAATGATTTCTCAAAACGCCTTTAAATAATATAAAATTAAGAATAAAATTAATTTTTCAACGCTTGTAAGGCATTACCTTTTTTGGTTGTATAATTAATTTTTAATGCATTTACTTTACGTAATTCTTGTTTAATATCGGTAACCAATCCCATATTCGCATCACTATCTACTTTTAAGGCAGTAGTTAAAAACGGAATTAATTCTTCTCTTTTGGAAGCGCGTTCAGCAGCTATAAAAGCAGGTATTTCTGACACTTCAGCGAATTTATCATTCAATTGAATTCTTGCTTCTGTACCGAAAGTTGATTTATAGTTACTACTTGGTTTCCCAGCATAGATATACATTACTAAATCTTTTTTATCTAGCTTCTCAACCTGATCTGCAAATGGCAGGTTATTCTCAATCATCAAGGTATTCTGTCTCATAACAGTAGCTACCATGAAAAAGAATAATAGCATAAATACAATATCCGGTAAAGATGCCGTAGAAATAGCTGGTAAATCACCTCCTGTTTTCTTTTTAAATTTAGACATATTTTTTGTTTATCTAATTAGACTTTTTAGGCTCTGCTTCAGAGAATTTCTGAGGAATTAAAATTTTAATTTCTTCTAATTTGTCCTTTAATTTCGCTTTTTCTTCTGCAGAAGTTCTAGGGTCAGAATAACGCTGATCCGCTTCTACAAAGCTCATTCCTACATTAGGAAAACTTCTTTTAAATTCTCTATTTCTTAACTCGTTATAAGCAGCAATTATTTCATTTTGAACGGCTATATAAGTATCGTACTTAGTAGCTCTGTCATTTTGTAATGAAATAATAGCTTTTTCAAAGTTATCTGAAGATCTTGGATTTTTCTTTCCTTGACAACGCTGACAAGCATCCGCACCTGTTCCTCCTCCATTATCTAAAAAGGCAACTGCGGCTTTACGTAGATCTTTAATTTGAATAACTTTTTCCTCGCCACCTGTTTTTAAGAACAACTGGTTGTTCTTATTCACATTAAGCTGAAAAATGTTTTTCTCTTTAATAATAACATCTTCTTGCTCAGTTTCATCTATTGGAGGTAGTTTTCTGTTTAAACCAGAATCTGTCTCAATAGTAGTTGTTACCAAGAAAAATATAAGAAGTAAGAAAGCAATGTCAGCCATAGAGCCTGCATTAACTTCTGGTGCTGATCTCTTTGCCATAATTATTTATTAAATATTTTTTTTACTCCAGAGAAAGCCATTGATCCAATAGCTACAATTGCTAACGCATAAAATGCATACAATCCTGCTCCAACGTATTTAGAGGTTGATTCTGTAACGTCAACACCTTTGTTTGTAAAAGGAGTTAGGTCTAAATCTGTGCCTGAAGACATTGCGTAAGAAATTACTAAAATGGCTAAAAAGGCTCCAACAGACATTAACGTCTTTTTAATATTACCTGCAAATAATCCTTTTAACACGTAAACTAACACCAAAGCTAGAATAAGTGCAAGAACTACATAAGTAACATATAACATGTTGTCCACCATACCTTCATTGCCACTCATAATCATTAAAGCGAGTATCACTCCAATTACGGCAAGTATGCCAACAACAATTTTTAATATTTTATGTAAACTCATTGTATAATGTGTTTTAAGGTTATTATTACTTCTTGTTTCTAATCAACATGTCCATTAAAGTGATTGAAGCATCTTCCATATCGTTAACAATGCTGTCAATTTTAGCAATAATGTAGTTGTAGAAAACTTGAAGTATAATAGCTACTATCAAACCAAATACTGTTGTTAAAAGTGCTACTTTAATACCACCCGCAACAAGAGAAGGTTGCATATCTCCAGCAGCTTCAATTTTATCAAAAGCTTGAATCATCCCGATTACTGTTCCCATGAATCCTAACATCGGAGCCAAAGCAATAAATAATGAAATCCAAGACACGTTTTTCTCTAATTGTCCCATTTGAACACCACCGTAAGCTACAACAGCTTTTTCAGCAGCCTCAATACCTTCATCAGTTCTATCTAAACCTTGATAGAAAATAGAGGCAACAGGTCCTTTTGTGTTTCTACAAACTTCTTTAGCAGCTTCTACACCACCTGATTGTAAAGCATCTTCTACTTCCTGAGTTAATTTCTTAGTATTTGTAGTAGATAAGTTTAAAAAGATAATTCTCTCAATAGCGATTGCTAATCCAAGAATTAAACATAAAAGTACGATTCCCATAAATCCAGGACCACCTTCTA
This sequence comes from Xanthomarina sp., assembly GCF_035306605.1. NCBI lineage: Bacteria > Pseudomonadati > Bacteroidota > Flavobacteriia > Flavobacteriales > Flavobacteriaceae > Xanthomarina > Xanthomarina sp. The sequence continues at coordinate 14,879 of NZ_DATGNR010000053.1, forward strand.
TAAATCGTTTTTTTAGTTCTTGGTGAAAGCCAAGATTTTCAGTTGTTGCCTCCTCAGTAGCAACCTCATCTTGTGTTACGCTAGCAACAGTAGCTGCTATTGATGCTGTTATATTTGCAGTTGTATTTGCATTAACAGTTCCGAAAGCCATAATTCCAGTAATGGCTAGAATAGAAAATAATCTTTTCATTGTTCTTGTTCTTAATTTTATTAGTTAAAGT
>NZ_DATGNR010000054.1:0-4565 GCF_035306605.1 Xanthomarina sp.
GTATGGATAAAAATTAACAAAATGGATAAAGAATTGATTATTCGATCTGGTTCAGAACATGTTGATTTTGCCTTATTAAAAGATGGAAAACTAATTGAATTACATAAGGATGAAGGAAGCAACAACTTTTCTGTTGGCGATGTGTTTATAGCCAAAGTAAGAAAATCTGTTCCAGGCTTAAATGCTGCTTTTGTAAATGTGGGCTACGAAAAGGACGCCTTTTTACATTATCATGATTTAGGTCCAAAACTCCCTTCCCTTTTAAAGTTCACCAAAAGTGTAAGCACAGGTAAACTAAGAGATTTTACTCTTAGCAAATTCCCATTTGAAAAAGACATTGATAAAGACGGCAAAATTAATGACGTCTTAAAATCAAATCAGTCTATACTCGTACAAATTGCTAAAGAACCAATTTCTACTAAAGGTCCTAGAATAAGCTCAGAGCTTTCTATTGCTGGTAGATATATCGTTTTAGTGCCTTTTTCCGACCGAATTTCTATTTCACAAAAGATAGAGAGCAAAGAAGAAAAAGATCGATTAAAACGCCTTGTAAAGAGTATTACTCCACAAGGGTTCGGTATCATTGTACGTACTGTAGCTGAAGGCAAAAAAGTAGCCGAACTAGATAAAGATTTACAAAATTTGTTAGGTCGCTGGACCGCAATGTGTAATAAGCTACATAAAGCCCATCATCCAAGTAAAGTATTAGGAGAAATGAATAAAGCGTCGTCAATTTTGCGCGATATCTTTAACGACTCCTTTACAAGTATCCATGTTGATGATGAAGAGCTTTACATTCAAATTAAAGATTATGTGCAGGAAATTGCACCCAAAAAGGAATCAATAGTTAAGTTATATCAATCTAATATCCCAATTTTTGAAAAGTTTGGAATTGAAAGACAAATAAAAACGTCTTTTGGAAAAACTGTTTCAATGGCAAAAGGAGCTTATGTCATTATTGAACATACAGAGGCCTTACATGTAATTGACGTAAATAGTGGTAATAGATCTAATAAAGAAAACAACCAAGAAGACACTGCCTTAGAAGTAAATTTAATTGCTGCAACAGAAATTGCTAGACAGTTAAGCCTTCGAGATATGGGTGGGATTATAGTGGTTGACTTTATTGATATGACTAAAGCTGAAAACAGAAAATTGCTCTTCAATCATTTACGAGAAGAAATGAAACATGATAGAGCAAAACACAAAATATTACCTCCAAGTAAATTTGGATTAATACAAATTACGAGACAGCGAGTTCGCCCAGAAATGAACATAAAAACCAGAGAGGATAACCCAAATGGTACTAATGGCGAAGAGGTTGAAGCACCCATTGTATTAATACAGAAGATCAATCAAGATTTGGAGCAATTATTAAAAAAAGACTATAAAAAGGTTACTTTAAACACACATCCTTTTATAGCAGCCTTCTTAACAAAAGGCTTTCCATCGATTCGTTCAAAATGGTTTTTTGAACATAAGAAATGGGTTAAAGTTTTACCAAGAGATGCTTACACATACTTAGAATATCATTTTTTTGACCAAGATGGTAATCAAATTAAATAATAAAAAAGCCTTGCTATTAATTTAGCAAGGCTTTTTTTATGTCTACTTTTTAAGTGTTTTCTACTTTTGGGCTGGTCCGCCACTAATAATATTAAATTCTGAACGTCTATTTAATTGATGTTCTTCTTCAGTACAGTTAGCGCCACAATTCACTTTAGGATCGCTTTCTCCTTTTCCTATTCCAGAAATTCTATTAGCCTCAATTCCTTTAGAAATTACGTATTGAACGGTTGATTTAGCACGTCTATCAGATAGTCTTTCGTTATATTTAGCCGAACCTCTACTATCTGTATGCGATTCTGCAACAATAACCATATCTGGATACTTTTGCATAATTGCTACTAACTTATCCAATTCAAATGCGCCTTGTGCAGTAATATTAGCTTTATCAAAATCGAACATAATTGGATTAAGAACCACCTTGTCTTTTACAACAATTACCTCAATTGGATCTAAATTAAGTTGCACTAAGGCCTCTTTTTCTTTACTTCCTGAGAAAGTTACGTAGTTAGATAAATAATCTTTCACCGTTCCTGAAATCTCTAATGACTTATCGCAAGAAACCGTGTATTCCACTTTTCCATTACTATCAGTTGTTTGAGTTGAGACCACACGGTCGTTAGCATCTTTAATTGTAACAGCTACACCTGGTAAAGGATTGTTTGTTTGTTTATCCACCACTGTTGTAATAACGTTTACAAGACATGGAACAACGCGCTTTAAAGCATAGATATCATCTCCTCCTTTTCCTCCAGGGCGATTAGATGAAACAAATCCTTCTCCTGTTTCTTCGTTAATTGTAAATGCTAAGTCATCTGAATTACTGTTAACAGGAACTCCTGCGTTTACAACATCACCAGATGCTGTGGTATGAAATACATCTAAACCACCTAATCCTAAATGTCCGTTTGAGGAGAAATAAAGCACATTTTTATCGCTGATAAAAGGGAACATTTCTTGTCCTTCAGTATTGATTTTAGCTCCTAAATTTTCAGGCTGCCCTAAATTTCCATTATCATCAATAGCTACTTTATAGATATCGAATAGACCAAAACCTCCAGGCATATCAGAAGCGAAGTACAATGTTTTTCCATCCTTACTTAAAGATGGATTTTTAACTGAATACTCTTTATTGTTTAAAGGTAGTGGTTGAACATTTACCCATTTATCACCATCCTTGGTAGCACTGAATAAATACAACACACTTTTCTTAGTTTTAGTTTCTTTGTTTTTCTCGAAATCACCTTCAGAAAAGCTTTCTCTAGAGAAATACATCGTGTTTCCATCTGGACTAAAAGTCACTAATCCTTCGTGGTATTTTGAGTTAACACCATTTACTAATTCAGCTTCAATTCCAGCCGTATCACCTCCAATAGCTACTCTGTAAATATCTAAGAAAGGCTCGTCGTTCCATCCGTAGTTTCTTCTAGCATTATTTCTAGCTGAAGAGAAATATAGATTTCCATCTTTAACAGTTCCTCCAAAATCAGTAAATTCGGAGTTAAATTCTAAAGGTGAAATATCATATAATTTATCACCACTTAAAATCCCAGGAATATAGTCAGGGTTCGCTTTAAAAGCGATAGCTCTTTCGTCTTTAGGCTTTGCCTCAGCAAATTTCTTCATCCATTTGTTAGATTCTGTATACTTGCCATTAGCTTTAAGCATTTGAGAGTATTTAAACATCATTTCTGGATTGTTTTGATCAACCTCCAGGGCTTTTGCATACCATCGTTCTGCTTCAGTAGTACTAAATATGTTGTAATTAGCTTCTGCTAATTGACCATACACATACGCGTCTCCATTTCCATTCTCCACCAATTTGTTGTAGGCTGCAATGGCTTCAATAAATTCAAATTTACTAAAATGCTTGTCGGCATCTCTTGTTTGTTTGTTTTGAGCAGTTATACTTAAACTACTCATCAATATAAGTGTAAAAAATATTTTTAAATTTTTCATAATGTTTAGCTTAAGTAATTAGAAATAACGAGGTGAACGTGATACTTTCTTCAGTAATGGGATTTCGAAATTAATAAAAACCTCATGTGAAGATGATGTCACTATGTCTAAGTCAGACACCACATTATCGTATGCATATCCAATTCTTAAATTTGGTGTAATTAAGAAATTAACCATAGCTGTAAAAGAATCTTCTAAACGATAACCAATACCTAGTTCAACAATATCGTACATAAAAACATTGGCATTCACATCGAAACTAATAGGCGCATCAAATGCCATTTTAAACATAGTATGTGGTTTCAATTTAAAATTATCAGAAAGTGTAAACACATAACCTGCTCCTGCAAATAAATGTTGTGTTTCTGATCCAATCTTATAACCATTAGCATCTAAGTGAACTGAGTTTAACATGTTTGGCATAGATACAGATACATAGTATTTGTTAGGTTGGTATAGATAAACCCCTGCTCCAATATTTGGTGTAACTTCATTAACGTCACTTTGTAATAAAGCATCATTCGAATCTATAGCATCTAAACCTGTAAGTCCAATATCATGGAATGTAGCTCCTGCTTTAAGACCGAAGGCTAACCTGTGTTCTCCCCCTAATGGCAACGTATAAGAAAAGTCGGCATAAACATTATTTTCTTTTACAGGGCCAATTTCATCGGAGATAAAAGATAGGCCTCCACCTACTCTTTTACCTAAAGGTGTACTTACGTTAAATGTACCTGTATTTGGCGATCCTTCTAAACCTACCCATTGGCTTCTGTATAAAACACCTATAGCCACACCGTCGTAAGACCCAGCGTAAGCTGGGTTTACAACGTTCATGTTATACATATACTGTGTGTATTGAGGGTCTTGTTGTGCCTGCATTTGCAATGCAAATGCAAACAAGAATACGAGAATGATATATATTTTTTTCATTATAAAATTTTGGTTGTGTTAGTTTACTTTTCTCTATTAATATATAACCAAGCTGATTTTACTTCGCTTCCTTTATACTTCATAACATAGAAATATGTTCCTGTTGG
>NZ_DATGNR010000055.1:0-24740 GCF_035306605.1 Xanthomarina sp.
TTATGAAGGTTATACAAAAATCCATATTACAAATTGTGTAACCATAACCAGCTCTTATAATCTAGGAAAGTTTGAGAAACTATTAAGTTCTAAATTCTTTAAATGTCATAAATCGCACATTATTAATTTGGATAAAGTACGTCATTTTGAAAATGAAGGCTATGTGGTTTTAGATAATGAAACTCGTGTTCCAATTTCTAGAACAAATAAAAAAGCCTTTTTAAATAGGTTTAACTAGCCTTCTTAACGCCTCCTAAATACTTACAGTCTTTAAGGTCTTGCATAGAAGTAAATGGTACAGGTACTTTATGGTACATGTAAGTACTATCTAGTTCTTTAGATAAACTTTGGTCGTCTACATTTACGCTGATATCGCTCATTTTAAACTGGCAGGGATGTTCGTACCCTGCAGCATGGGTAATTTCTATAAACTCTTTTCTAAATGTTTTAAAGTATTGTGCTAATCTAACAGATTTTAAGGTTGGGTCTAGTCCATTTTGTAGCCATTTATTTTGGGTGGCAACACCACTCGGACAACGATTAGTATGGCAAATTTGAGCTTGAATGCATCCAATACTCATCATGGCTTCACGAGCTACATTAATACAATCTGCTCCCATAGCAAAAGCCATGGCAGCCTTAGCAGGAAAACCTAATTTTCCACTTCCTATAAAAACAATGCGTTCACAAAGGTTCCTATCCTTAAAGAGTTTATATAAATCGCTAAACCCAAATACCCAAGGTAAAGACACGTGATCTGCAAAGCTAGGAGGTGCGGCTCCAGTTCCACCTTCACCACCGTCAACGGTAATAAAATCCGGACCTTTCCCTGTTTGAGCCATAAGGTCTGCTAGCTCTTTCCACTGATCCAATTTACCGATGGCAGCTTTTATTCCTACAGGTAGTCCCGTGGCCTCTGCAATTTTTTCTATAAATTCCATAAGTTCAGGAACATTAGAAAAAGCGGAATGGTTAGGAGGTGAGAGTACATCTTCTCCTAATGGTACATGACGAACTTCTGAAATTTCTTGAGTAATTTTAGCTGCAGGTAATACGCCACCTTTTCCAGGTTTAGCGCCTTGAGAGAGTTTAATTTCAATAGCCCGAACAAACGGATTCTTGTTTACTAAATGCACTAGTTTCTCCAAAGAAAAATTACCATCCTCATCTCTAACTCCAAAATAACCAGTACCAAAATGGAATACCACATCCCCACCATGACTGTGGTAGGGCGATAAGCCACCTTCCCCAGTATTGTGGTAGGCATCAGCCATTTTAACGCCTTTATTTAAGGATTCTACTGCTCGTGCAGAAAGCGAACCGAAACTCATAGCAGAAACATTAATTACAGAGGCTGGTCGGTATGGTCTTCTTCGATTATTATGTAATCCCATAATTTTTGCACAAGGTAAAAAGCAAGGGTTTGTGGTATTAGGATGATCTGCTGCTATTTTGTAAGACATCATAGCATTGTTTATAAAAATGTGCTGATGCGCATAAATATCTCGATCGGTTCCAAAGCCTTCATAATTGTTTTCTTTTTTCGCCGATGCATAAATCCAACCTCTTTCTATACGATTAAATGGGAGTTCTTCTCTATTATTGGCAACCAAATATTGCCTTAATTCTGGACCAATTTTTTCTAAGATGTATCTAAAGTGACCGATGATTGGAAAGTTGTGACTTATGGTATGTCGTTTTTGAAAAAAGACATCACGAATAGCAATCAAAACTAAAACAATTAATATCCACATCCACCACGAAATCTGACTTAAAACATCAAAAAAAACATCCATAATCCATAATTTTACTGTAAATATATTTGAAAAATATGAATAATTTTATTAAATAACCTAACATTAATCAAAATGGGCTATAAGCGCTAGTAAGACCTGTAATCATTCTTCGTTTAGCTGTAATCTTTCAAAAATACGAACGTCTATTCTGGAAAAACTAGTTTCTAATATCCTTTTCAATAAGAAGGGATTTAAAAGCTTTAAATATGGGCAAGTGTGAAGTCAAAAGCTTATGTACGAAATTTCAATAACTTATTGAATGGCTTTAAATAAGTTTTAAATTGTTTATAATTATTCATAAATCTCAGGGGGAATACGCCTAACAATGGTTAATTTTATCCCTTTAAATGAAAGAGAATTGGAGAAGTATTTAAGTCAGTTAAACGAAGCGCAATTAGCACCAACCATTCAAAAGGATGGTCCAATGATTGTTATTGCGGGAGCAGGATCTGGGAAGACCAGAGTATTAACCTATAGAATAGCCTATTTAATGAGCCAAGGTGTGGATGCGTTTAATATATTATCGCTAACATTTACCAATAAGGCGGCACGTGAAATGAAAGAACGAATTGCTTCTATAGTAGGCAATAGCGAAGCAAAAAACCTATGGATGGGAACCTTTCACTCGGTGTTTGCTAAAATTTTACGTATTGAAGGTGATAAATTGGGGTATCCAAGCAATTTCACCATTTATGATACTCAAGATTCCGAAAGGTTGATTTCTGCCATTATCAAAGAAATGAACTTGGATAAGGAGCTGTATAAAACCAAACAAATTCGTTCTCGAATTTCTTCTTATAAAAACAGCTTAATTACTGTGAAAGCTTATTTTCAAAACCCAGAGCTTAAAGAGGCTGATGCAATGGCAAGACGCCCAAAAATGGGTGAAATCTATAAAAACTACGTGGATAGATGCTTTAAAGCTGGAGCTATGGATTTTGATGATTTATTATTAAAAACCAATGAGCTTTTAACACGATTCCCAGATGTTTTGGCTAAGTACCAAGACAGATTTCGTTATATTTTGGTAGATGAGTATCAAGATACAAACCACAGTCAGTATTTAATAGTTAGGGCACTTTCTGATAGATTTCAGAATATTTGCGTGGTAGGAGATGATGCGCAAAGTATTTATGCCTTCCGTGGTGCCAACATCAATAACATCTTAAATTTCCAAAAGGATTACGATGATGTAAAATTATTTCGACTAGAACAAAATTACCGTTCCACTAAAAATATAGTTAATGCGGCCAATTCCATCATCGATAAAAACCAAACCAAATTAGAGAAAGTGGTTTGGACAGCAAACGATGAGGGAGCAAAAATAAAAGTAAACCGATCCTTAACCGATGGAGATGAAGGTCGTTTTGTAGCAAGTTCTATTTTTGAAAACAAAATGCAAAATCAATTGAAAAATAGCGATTTTGCCGTATTATATCGTACCAATGCACAGTCTCGTGCAATTGAGGATGCACTTAGAAAACGAGATATTCCTTATAGAATTTACGGAGGTTTATCGTTCTATCAACGTAAGGAAATCAAAGACATCTTGGCTTATTTACGCCTAATTATCAACCCTGCAGATGAAGAGGCTTTAAAACGAGTTATTAATTACCCAGCAAGAGGTATCGGTCAAACAACTTTAGATCGATTAATTGTAGCTGCAAACCATTATAACAGGTCTATTTTTGAAGTGCTACAGAACATCGAAAAACTAGATCTCAATATAAATTCTGGAACCAAAAATAAACTAAGAGATTTTGTAACCTTAATTGAAAGTTTTCAAGTATTAAACAAAACAGCCAATGTTTTTGAACTGGCGGAACATGTCACAAAAGCAACTGGTTTAATAAGGGAACTCAATAAAGATGGTACGCCAGAAGGAGTGGCCAAAATGGAAAATATTGAGGAGCTTTTAAATGGGATGAAGGATTTTGTTGAAGGTCAAAAAGAATTGGCCGATGCAACAGCTTCCTTAGCTGAGTTCTTGGAGGACGTAGCACTTGCAACAGATTTGGATGCCGACAAAGGCGATGCAGATCACGTGGCGTTAATGACAATTCACTTGGCAAAGGGACTGGAGTTTCCTTATGTGTATATTGTTGGTTTAGAGGAAGACTTGTTCCCTAGCGCCATGAGTATGAACACGCGTAGTGAACTAGAGGAGGAGCGTCGTTTATTTTATGTGGCTCTAACCAGAGCAGAAAAACAAGCTTACCTAACTTATGCCTTAACCCGTTATCGATGGGGAAAGTTAGTAGATGCAGAACCTAGTAGATTTATTGAAGAAATAGACGAAGAATACTTGGATATTATTACGCCTATTGAAGAACGTCGTTTTAACCCAATGCTAAGTGCCGATATTTTTGGAGATGATATTCCAGAAACTAAAAGAAGGGCAGATGCGAATAAAATCCGATTTAAAAAGCCTGTTCAGCCTACCTTTAAGAAAAAGCAACCTATGGCTGATAAACCTTCTGAAAAAATAACCATAAGCACACCGAAAAACTTAAAACCAGTGAGTAAAACTGCTAGCGGTCCAAATTTATTCGATGGTAAATTAGCCGTTGGGAATATGGTAGAACACATGCGTTTTGGAAAAGGTGAAGTGGTAAAAATAGAAGGTGTTGGAGGTGATACCAAAGCCGAAATAAAATTCGATAAAGGAGGTGTTAAAAAATTATTATTGCGCTTTGCCAAGCTCGAAGTAATAGGGTAACAGGTATTTATATCACTCTCCATCAAAAGAACATGGAGTTTAATTAAAATACGTCTCAATAAAAGCTTGTAGTTTGGTGCTGGTATCCAATAAATCAGGACCAACCCAACCATGGCCGGCATAAGGATATAAGGTAAACTGATGCGGAACTCCAAGCGATTCTAGTTTGGTGTTCATATCAACACCTTGTGAAGTTGGAATTAAAGGATCTTGACCTCCATAAAACAAAATGGTTGGAGGAGAAGCAGCGGTTACTCGATGATACGGACTAGCTTCTTCTAAATATTCTACGGAAATATCCTCGCCAAATAAAGCAAGTAGAGCTTGATATACGGGATTTGTAGAATTTAAATAGGCGGGATCTGTTAAGTTGGTTGGTCCTACAATGCTACAAACCATGGCAATATTGTTATCTGTATCAAAAGCATAACTCCATAATAAAGCCAAATGAGCTCCGGCACTAACACCAATAAAAGCAAAATTGTCATCTATAACATAATGATTCTGCTTGCTTTTTAACTGATTGATTACGGAAGTAATATCATTTATTTGCATCGGATAAGGCAAGTTGTTTTCATCGGCAAGTCTATAGTTTATATTTACAACTCCCATATCAGGAAAGGTAGTTCTAACATAATCCCTTAAGGAATTCATATCAGATTTATCACCTGCAGTCCAACCTCCACCATGAACTAAAATCATAACCTTAGTATCTAAACTTCTATTGGCAGGTAAGTAAATATCGAAAACTTGGTCATTGTCTTGGCCGTATGAAACATTTAATTCTTGATAATATTCTGAAGGATTGAGTCCAATTTCAGCTGTGTTATTGCTGTCATCTGTGGAACAGGAAGAAAAACTTATAACAAGTACGCTAATAAATAAGTAGATTTTTAAAACCTTCATAAACAATTTAATTAATTATCTTGCAAAAGATAACGAATTTTTAAGAGTAATCGTATGGCAGAGTTTATTAAAATATATGAGGAAAACCCTAATCCTAAAGAAATTGCAAAAGTTGTAAAAGTTTTAAGAGAAGGTGGATTGATTATTTACCCAACAGATACGGTATATGGTCTAGGCTGCGATATTAATAATGTTCGAGCCTTAGAACGTGTGGCACGAATTAAAAATGTGAAATTGGAAAAATCTAATTTTTCATTTATTTGTGAAGATTTAAGCAACCTGAGCGATTATGTGAAGCAAATTGATACCGCATCTTTTAAAATTCTTAAAAGAGCACTTCCAGGACCTTATACTTTTATTCTTCCAGGAGCCAAATCTTTGCCCCATCCGTTTAAAAAGAAAAAAACGGTCGGTATTCGTGTGCCAGACAATAGAATTGCTATTGAGATTATAAAGCAATTGGGTAATCCTATAATTTCAACGTCCATCCACGATGAAGATGAGGTTTTAGAATACACCACAGATCCAGAACTAATTTATGAAAAATGGAATCACTTAGTAGATATAGTGATTGATGCCGGTTATGGAGACAACCAAGCTTCAACGGTTATAGATTTATCTGAAGGAGGCGATCCAATAATTATTAGAGAAGGCAAAGGAAGTTTAGATGTTTTATAAACTTTAAATACTAATGAGATATAAAAAAAAAAAGCTCAATCGGAAGATTGAGCTTTTTATTATTTCATACTTAAAACTGATTATTTACCACCAGCTTCAAGGTTTTTCATTTCTTTTTCAATCATGTCATAGAACTGATCGATTTTTGGAAGTACAACAATACGTGTACGTCTGTTTTTAGCTCTGTTTTCAGCTGTATCATTAGAAACTAATGGCACATAATCACTACGTCCAGCAGCAATTAATTGAGCAGGATTTACACCTAATTCTTGTAATACTCTAATAATAGAAGTAGAACGCTTAACACTTAAATCCCAGTTGTCTAATAATGGTGGTTTGTGGTAAGGAACGCTATCTGTATGTCCTTCAACCATACATTCAAAATCAGGCTTGCTGTTTACTACTTTAGCAACTTTTGCAAGAACTTCTTTAGCTCTAGACGTTACATGGTAGCTTCCACTTTGGAATAATAATTTATCAGCAATAGAGATAAACACAACTCCTTTTTCAACATTAATCTCAATGTCAGGATCGTTAATTCCAACTTCACGTTTTAAACTAGTTACCAAAGCAAGGGTTACACTGTCTTTTTGCGTTAAGGCATCTTGTAAACGAGAAATTTTCAATTCTTTTTCTTTAATGCTCTCTAAGGTTTTTTCAATGTTAGTTGCACCTTTTGATGATAAGAAAGTAAGGTTATCATTGCTTTTACGTAAATCCGCAACTTGATCTTCTAAGACTTTTGCTCTTGCAGTTGCAGAAGCTCTCTCTTCTAAACAAGAATTAAGTTTTATCGTAGCTGTATTTAATAAGTCCTGCGTTTCCTTTTGTTTAGCTTCTAATGCGGTATATTCTTTCTTAGAGACACATGATCCTAATAGGAATAAAGCAAAAACGCCTAATATCAAAGTTTTTTTCATAATTATTTATATTTTTAGATGTTCGTTATTAACATACCAAAATTATACAAAAGAATGCGAGGAAAGATATGAATTAACAAAAATTTTAACAGTTTTATAAAGAATTGAAAATCTTGTGGTTACTAACATAATAACTCCAAACAATAGAAGATTTTTTATAATAATCTTTGCGCTGATTCAATGCGTTTCTTTGCTTTATAAGTTTGGGTAATTGTGTGTAAAAACTAAAGTGCGCTTTAAGGATAGCTACTATATGTAGTGGTTTAAATTCAAATAGGAATTTTAAGGCGGCTATACCGTCTAAAATCAGTCTAATAAATACTAAAAGAATAATATTTCCTCCAGCATTTTTTACTAAGCTAAACAGACTGTTTCTGAAATTTAAATAGGTTTTCTTAGGATGGGTGTTTTGTAAGGTAGCGCCTCCTACATGGTAAATAATCGACTGGCCTACAAAAGTAGAGGTATAACCATGATTAAAGGCTCTCCAACAAAAATCAATTTCTTCCATATGGGCAAAGAAAGCTTCATCGAAACCATTTAAAGATTCAAACACCAATTTTCTAACAAAGAAACAAGCGCCTGAAGCCCAAAATATCTTTGTAGTATCGTTGTACTGTCCTTCGTCCATTTCAATGGTATTAAAAATCCGGCCTCGACAGAAAGGATACCCATATTTATCTATATATCCACCAGCAGCCCCAGCATATTCAAAATGTGACTTGTTTTTGTAATCCAATATTTTTGGTTGGATTATGGCTGTTTTAGGGTGGTTCTTAAAGGTTTCAAGTATGGGGTCAAGCCAGTTTTCACTCACTTCAACATCGCTATTCAAAAGGCAATAAATATCTTCTTCAACTTGCTTTAAAGCGTCGTTATAACCTTTAGCATATCCACCATTTTGGGTGTTTTTAATTATTTTGATCTCTGGATAGTGCTGCTTTACAAAATGAACAGAGTCGTCTGTAGAGGCATTATCAGCTACGTAAATAGTTGCTTGTTGGGAATGTGTAACAACAGAGGGTAAGAACTGTTCAAGTAAGTCCTTTCCGTTCCAATTTAATATAACGATGGCTATTTTCAAATGGCTAGTTTTGTTTTTTTTATATAAAAGGCTAAGGTAAGCATCCAAGTTAAATTTGAGGCTTCAATAATTCTTTGGTATAACCCAAGATAAGGACCTGTAGGGTTACTAGAAAGTATTAAGGTAAATATAAGAGCAACTATTCCACAAACTAAGGATACTAGTGTTACATGTTTCCCCTGACTCCATGATCTTGAAACCACCCCAATTAAAATTAAACAGAAGGGGACAAAAGCATAGGTAATTCCACCAACAATGGTGTGAATTAATTGAGAAAAACTAGGGTCTATTAGTTCTTTATTACAACCCATATCACAAGGAAAAATACTAACAAGTATGGTTCCAAAGCCGTAAAGCAATGCAAAACCAATTAATCCGAGGGTAGTTAATTTGTTTTTAGGCAGGAATTTTATGGAATACAATGAAAATAAAATGATAAAGAATCCACTTGGAATAAAACCAAAGACTCTTAAATAAATTCCATAAGGGGTATTAAAAGCGTAGGTTTCACTAATGTATTGGTGGATGTGACTGTAGTTTTCAAATTGAAACCCACCTAAAATACTGGGAACTATAAAAAATATAGCTCCTAAAATTCCAAACCAAAAAATTACCTTCTTATTCATTTTTAACATAATCAGGGATGTCTTCTAAAAACTGATAACGTTCATTTTTAAAATCCATTTGACAATAATAATGATTTAGTCCGTTGGTAACCATTAAATAAGTAGCATTTAAAGTTAGATTATAACGCGCAATTTGATCAAAAGTTTCTTGGGTTATTTTTATTTGAGGTGCTTTGCACTCTACAATTAAATGAATGCTTCCATCTGTATTGAAAACAACAATATCATATCGTCTTTTTAAACCATTTAGTTTTAGTTCTTTTTCAACATTAATTAAAGATTGTGGGTAGTTCTTTTCTAAAATGAGGTATTGAACGCAATGTTGGCGAACCCATTCTTCAGGTTGTAAAATCACAAATTTTTTCCGAATACTATCGAATATAGATATTTTATTTTCGCTATTTTTGAAACGAAACGGAAACTTCGGAAATTGGAGTTCTTGCATCAAGGCAGATAGTTTTTTTCAAAGTTAAGTTTCATTCATCAAAAACCAAATATCCACAGCTTATTTTGGAGTTTGTATTTTTTAATAGGCCTGCCTAACGGTTAGCCCGGAATTTTTAAAGATTTGGACGAAGTCAAAAAAATTATAACTGATATAAAAAACAGGAAGTTCCAACCTATTTATTTTTTAATGGGCGAAGAACCGTATTATATAGACAATATTTCAAAATACATTGAAAGCCATGTGCTCTCAGAGGAGGAAAGGGGCTTTAATCAAATGGTTCTTTATGGTCGTGATGTAACTATTGAAGATATTGTGGGCCATGCCAAGCGTTATCCTATGATGGCCGAGTACCAAGTAATTATTGTGAAAGAAGCTCAAGACTTGTCCAGAAGCATAGAAAGTCTTGCAGCATATGCCGACCAGCCGCAGCCAACAACTATTCTGGTTTTTAATTATAAATACAAAGTTATAGATAAGCGTAAAAAGCTATATAAATCGCTGAAAAAGTCGGGTGTTATTTTTGAAAGTAAAAAACTGTACGACAATCAGGTGGCCGATTGGATCCGTAGAGTGCTAGCTGGACAAAATTATACCATTACACCAAAGGCAGGAATGATGTTAACTGAATTTCTTGGTACCGATTTAAGTAAAATTTCCAAGGAGTTAGATAAATTAAAAATAGTCCTTCCAGAAGGAACGCAAATTACTCCAGAACATATTGAGCAAAATATAGGTATAAGTAAGGATTATAATAACTTCGAGCTGCAAAAAGCAGTTGGAGCTAAAGAGGTATTAAAAGTATATCAAATTATAAAGTATTTTGGTGAAAACCCAAAGGATAATCCTATGGTGGTAACGGTGGCTATGCTTTACAGTTTTTTCTCTAAGTTATTGTTTTTGCATGGTCTAGCAGATAAATCTCCAAGAAACGTGACCTCTGCCTTAAAAATAAATCCTTATTTCACCAATGAGTATCTTACAGCGGCCAAAAACTATCCTATGAGAAAGGTAAGTGCTGTAATTGCCACCTTAAGAGAATTTGACGTAAAGAGTAAAGGAGTGGGATCTAGCGCTGTTAAACAAGAAGATTTACTCAAGGAGATGATGGTAAAAATTATGGATTAAAGGATTCATCCCTTATCCACCACCAACACACCAATAATTATGGAGATAAAAGGCTGGCCTATCGGTGTAATTTAGCTGTAAGTGTTGAATAGATGGCTTCTTACTACGTAATTGTTTAATCGTTAAGGGTTTAATAGAGACTATAAAACCCTTAAAATTTTCTCCATTTTTCGACCTTTAGCTAACTCATCAATTAACTTGTCTAAATATCTTACTTGTTTTGTTAATGGAGTTTCTATGTCTTCTATACGATACCCACAGATAACGCCTTTAATAAGCTCGGCATTGGGGTTTAATTTTGCCTTTTGAAAGAAGGTTTCAAACGTATCCTGATCATCAATTAGTTTTTGAAGATCATTTTCATTAAAACTAGTCAACCATTCAATTACTTGATGTAATTCATCTATAGTTCTACCTTTCTTTTCAACTTTCGTTATATAGTGCGGATAAACTGAAGCAAAGGTCATTTTTGCTATACGCTCATCATGCTCTGGTGTTGTTTTCATTATTTGTTAATTTTCTAATTCCTCTAATTCTAAATGGTAATCGTACTGTAAATCTTCATGTAAGCTAGAAACAATCTTTTTGATGCTTACAATTTGTCTGTCGTAAATATTCATCAAAGTAACATTTTGTTTTATTGACGGTCTAAAGTTTTTTAATCTGCCACAAAAATAGAGTAGGAGTTCGACTTCTGTTTCTTTTTTTTGGGAATATCTGGCGTATTTTTTAAGATTTCTTAGAATTTTTCTAACGCTTTTTTTAATATAAAAAAAACTATCGGTGTTGATGCTCTCAAACTGTTCATCCAATTCCTGCTTTACAGTTTCTATATAACCAACTTCATCATGCGACTCGAATAACAAATAAGTCAAGAGCTCTTTGTTTTCCTTTTTAAATTTAGATAAGCGTAAACACAGTTCCATTAGTTCTTCTGGTGAACGATGCTTCAATTCTTTTTTTATAGTGACAACGGAAACTGCTTTCATAGGATGTATAAAGTCTTGCAATAGGAATCTAGCGAGACGGAAAATTTTTAAGGTTAAAGGTATTTCTTAGTATCTAAGGAATAATTTCCAAGACCGGTTAATAATATAACTAAAAAGGAAATTATATATAGTAGCGTCTTTTCTTTTCTAGCGAAAGGATTGTTATGGTGTACAACAAAAGCAGCATCAAGCATAATAATTATTGTTGGAATGGCAGCTAGTTGTTTCATAAATAGTTAATTAGTGGTTCCTTTTAATAAATTGATACTTACTGTGGCTAATTCGTTGTTTGGGAATTTAGAAAAATAGCGTGTGTCTGGTTCAAGTCCAGCTTCCTTGGCGATATTTGTAAAAACATCAACTTCCAGTATGTATTGATCGCTATATCCATGAGTGGCATCGTAGGCCGTTGCAGCTGTTTTTCCTTGGTTATTAGCAACCAATTCCGGTTGTATGGTATGTAATTCAATGATTAATAAGCCAAATTTTTCCACATAGGGTTTCCATTTTTGTAGATGTTCTAACAATGAATTCTCAACTAAATTATTATTCAATCGTTTTCCTTGAAAGGCATAAGCACCTGTAGAATGACTTGTGCGATTTGATGGAGTGTCTGGCATGTCCCAAATACGATTATGGTCTAAGAAAGTTCTTACGTTTAATAAATCTTTTAAATCAATGTTATAATCCTCTTTCAGGTCTTTTGCTAATAGTTCTGGTTTACCAATATCTCCCCATATCACTTTAGCCCAAATATCAGCTTTAATTAAATTGGCCCTAGTTACTTTTAAGGCAGCTTGATTAAAATCGGCACCTACTAAAAGAAGAGGGTATTCATCAAGCATATTTCCTCGAGTGGTTTGCTTTTCTATAACTTCGAAAATATGTTGAATAAAAGCACCATTACCGCAGCCCATATCTAAAATTCCTTTGGGTTGCTGATCTATGGGTTTGTTGAAAAGCTCAATAATAACCTGGTCTACAATTTTAAAATATGTGGCGTGAGCACCTCCAGATCCCCAGACATTCATTTCACGAAGGACATGTTTTTCTGTGTCGTTAGGGCTTTCAGTTTTTAAAACTAGAGGATCTCCAAATAATAAATCGTCTAAAGCCAGGAATGTGGGTAAATATGAAACAGTAACACCATAGGCTGAAGCTCGCTTGGCAAAAAACAGACCCTCATCGGTAAATTGATACGTGTTTTTCTTCTTTTTAAACCAACCTAAATATGAAAAGAAATCAAGGATTTTTTTGAAACTCTCAGGATCTTTATGATATTCTTCAGCTGTAAATGAAGCTTCCATAAAATATTTATGAAACAAGCCGTTAACACCAAGTAAAACAATTATTGGAGCTACAATACAACCTTCAATGTGTTTTAAAACTTGATTTTCAATATCTGTGTTGCCAACGAGTCCATATTTTTTTTCGTAATGTTTAAAGTTGCGTTCTAAGGCCAAGAACGCATCACTTCCAATTTGGTCTTCATGAAACTTTACAGAATAGGAGAGTAGCTTAACGGCTTCTTCATAAAGAGGAGCCATAAGAAATGCTTCTTCACTGTTTTTATTTACTTCATAAAAAACGACATCTGATGTATTATCAATGTGCTGAGTAAGCCAACCTTGAGAGCATAAGGTTCTTAAGGCTACATTTAAATAGCCTTCATTGCCTTTAAAAAAGGAAGCAAGCTCCGTTATGGATACTTTTTTATTTTTAAGTAAATACTCTAAGACGCCTTTTTTATGTAGTGTATAGGTGGTGGTCCCAATGGCTAAGCCATCTAGATGCCTAAAAATAGTTCCGCGAAGTTGTTCTTTGTCTTGCTTGGTATTCATATATGCCTCTTTTTGATATAAATATAACAAAAAAGACCTCATTGTTTTTAATTAATGAGGTCTTAAATGGATTATGAAATTTGTTAGTTATCTCAATTTTGGGAAATTGGAAGGATTGGCTTCGTGCATAACATTATAAACAGCCTCAAACACATCTTCCACTGAAGGTTTAGAGAAGTAATCACCATCCGTTCCATAAGCTGGTCTGTGTTGTTGTGCTGCAAGTGTTTGTGGTTTGCTATCTAAATGTTTGTAAGCGTTTTGAGTATTTAAAATCTCATTTAAAATATAAGCAGAAGCTCCACCTGGAACATCTTCATCAATAACCATTAAACGATTTGTTTTTGCCACACTTTTTACGATATCATGACTTAAATCGAATGGTAGTAAAGATTGGATGTCTATAATTTCAGCATCAATTCCAACTTCTTGTAATTCTTTAGCTGCTTGCTCAATAATTCTAAGAGTAGATCCGTAAGAAACTAAAGTGATATCACTTCCTTCTCTAATGGTTTCTACCACACCAAGAGGAGTTTTAAATTCTCCGATGTTGCTTGGCATTTTTTCTTTTAGTCGGTACCCATTTAAACACTCTACTATTAAAGCAGGCTCGTCACTTTCAAGCAATGTATTATAGAATCCTGCTGCTTTCGTCATGTTTCTTGGAACTAAAACGTGAATACCACGAACTAAATTAATAATTCCTCCCATTTGTGAGCCTGAGTGCCATATACCTTCTAATCTATGACCACGAGTTCTAACAATTAATGGAGCTTTTTGGCGGCCACTAGTTCTGTATTGAATGGTTGCCAAGTCGTCACTCATTATTTGAAGTGCGTATAGTATATAGTCTAAATATTGGATTTCAGCTATTGGTCGTAAGCCCCTTAAAGCCATTCCAATACCTTGCCCTAGAATGGTTGCTTCACGAATACCAACGTCTGATACACGTAGTTCGCCATATTTTGCCTGCATCCCTTCAAGTCCTTGGTTTACATCTCCAATATGACCAGCATCTTCACCAAAAACTAAGGTTTCAGGGTATTTACCAAAAATGGCGTCAAAGTTATCTCTTAGTACCAATCTAGCATCAACTTCTTCACTGCTTTCATCATAAGTAGGCTTCACTTCCTTAATAGTTAAAGCAGACTTAGGAGATTCACTATATAAATGGGAACTGTATTTAGGTTGAATTTTTTCAAAGTACGCATTGATCCAATTCACCAACTGTGTTTTTTCAGTGGTAGATTCGCTAACAACATAGCGTAAAGCCTTTCTAGCAGTAGAAATAATGTCCTTCCTAATAGGCTCTTTTATCTCAGCTAAATCGTTTTTCAATTTAGTGATAAAAACCTTGTTAGCACTTGAATTAGCAACGTTTTCTAACAGAGCAAGAAGTTCTTGTTGTTCTTGTTTTAATGGTTGAGTAAAGGCAATCCAAGCTGCTTTTTTACCTTCACGAACATCTTTCTTAATAGCACTTTCTATAGCTTTTAATTCTTCATCAGTAGCAATACCATTTGCTATCATCCACTCACGAAGCTTAACATTACAATCGTATTCTGCTTCCCAAGCAAGACGGTTCTCATCTTTATATCGTTCGTGTGAACCAGATGTGGAATGTCCTTGAGGTTGAGTTAACTCATTAACATGAATTAAAACAGGAACGTGTTCTTCTCTTGCTATTTTACCTGCATTTTGGTAAGTTTCTACCAAGGCTGGATAATCCCATCCATTAACGCGGAAAATTTCAAACCCTTTATTGTCTTCATCTCTTTGAAACCCTTTTAAGATTTCAGATATATTTTCTTTGGTTGTTTGATGTCTGGCATGTACAGAAATTCCATATTCATCGTCCCAAACACTCATAACCATAGGAGCTTGTAAAACACCTGCCGCATTTATGGTTTCAAAAAACAACCCTTCACTGGTACTAGCATTTCCAATAGTTCCCCAAGCCACCTCATTTCCTTTTTCTGAAAAATTAGTGGTGTCAATTCCTTTTACTTGTCTGTAAATTTTAGATGCTTGAGCCAAACCTAGTAAACGAGGCATTTGGCCAGCAGTAGGAGAGATATCTGAACTTGAGTTTTTTTGTTTTGTTAAATCTTTCCAATTGCCACTCTCATCCAAACTATGAGTTGCAAAATGACCTCCCATTTGTCTACCAGCGGACATAGGATCATGTGCAAGATCTGGATGACCGTATAAACCAGCAAAAAACTGTTGGATATTCAGTTCGCCAATAGCCATCATAAACGTTTGGTCTCTATAATATCCAGAACGGAAATCTCCATCCTTAAATGCTTTTGCTAAGGCTAATTGAGGGACTTCTTTCCCATCGCCAAAAATTCCAAACTTGGCTTTTCCTGTAAGGACTTCTCGTCGACCTAAAAGGCTGCATTCACGTGATGTGACAGCTAATTTATAATCGTTTAAAACTTCCGTTTTGAAGTCTTCGAAAGAAAGGTCTTTTTTTAAGTCTGGATTTGTTTGCATAGCTTCTGTTTTTAAAAGAGCAAAATTAGTCAATATTTGTGTGTTTTGCAATTTGGAAAACCGTTAAAGATTTATCAAATTGTCAGTGTTTAGGGTGAAATAAGGTAAAAAACTGAAAGATTGTTACTTATTTCTGAAATCGTTAAAAATATTTTATTGAAATATACGTATATAACCTTCTGTTTTTAGCCTGAAAAATTGGGCTTAATACCAACGCCGAGTAAACAAGCCTGAAAGAGTTTTAAAGTCGAGTGTTACTACAAAACGGATTTTTTCAGCATAGCGGGCATGAGACACTTCCCATCCTAAATTGGAGTAGACAGGGAAGTAAAGCTCAAAATAATCTGGAACCAAACTCACTCGAACCCCTGTGTCATACACAAATTTAATGTTTTGCCCGTGATTTTTTAATAACCCAATATCGCTATAGGCTAAAATGTATTTCCAAAGGGTAGCGCTTCCGTTAATGGTGCTAATCCACTGGTTGGCATATGGGGTATCTAGTTTCGACTTAAACCCTCCTTCAGCTATAATAATTTGCTGGCTAAATAACCCAGAACTTTCAGAACGGCCATAATAATTGTAATCAAATAAATAGTCGGTTGGTCGGTCTAAGGCGTAACTAAAATAGTTTGATGTTTCATAGGTGTTGTTATACAGAAAAAGTCCTGTAAAGAGTCTTAAATTGTACTGTCTATTACCTTCAGTTAGTTTTCTATATTCAAAATTGAAAGCTAGTTTCCCAAAATCTTTTCCAAATTGGACATCAGTAAACCACGAGGTGTAATTTTTTAAGCCTTTGTTAATGTTGTTATAGCGTATATCTAATACACTGTAATTGGGTTGGGTGGCATCGGCTGTAGGTAAAGGACTTTTATCTCGATGAATATCTACATATCTCAGTGTGATATATTGTTTCGCGTTGGAACGTAAATTAGATTTATCTCGAAATTTAAAGACCATTCCTGGAGTGAGTTTTCTAACAAACAAATCTTTACCATAACTAGAATAGCTTCCCGAAACACCATAAGTAATGCTAAACAAATCGGACTTGTCTTGGATGTATTGATTGTAATTTAAAGTGACAGAACCTGTAAGTGAATTAGATTTTGTTCCATATTGTGGTGCAACTTTATAGTAAAACGGTTTTTTAAGAACGGTTTTGTTATAGGCCTTGGCACCAAGAACAATTCCATCGTAAATATTATCAAATTCCACAATAGGCATTAAAAACACTTGGTTGTAAGAAGGGTCTTCAATATCTTTTATAAGTCTAATTTGAAGCGGTCTGTTTAATATAGAATTTGTTAAGGTTTTAGTATTATCTCTCAAATTGTATTCTGGAACTACAAAGTCTTTATTTAAAACCACTTTGTTACCGCTTCCTTTGGCTAAGGTTACAGATTTGGTGTCAGTTACATTTTCTATCCAAACTTTTGAAACAATGGAGTCTTTATCAAGAACAAATACGGAAATAGGAACATTGGCATTGGATTTATTTTTTACCGTTACTTTTACAGAATCTCTGGACTCTTCAACATTTGAAATAGTAAAATCGATATGTTTTTTGGTCTTCAAGTAATCTGTAAAAAACCAATGAACGTCCTTGGTAGTATTTTCTTTTAAAATGCTTTCAAAATCCGAAGTGGTGGTTTCCTTAAAGGTGTACTTTGAAAGGTATTCCTTTATGGAATTTTCTAAAATATCTTCATTGATATATTGATCCAAATAACGCAACCCAACTCCAGCCTTATATTTGTTAGCTATGTTTTTATTGAATTTAAGTAGAGAATCTTTCTCCATACGCAATGGTTGATCGATGTTTTCCCTAGCCATGTGCATGTACAGAAAGGCGTATTGATCGTTAAAATCTAATTGCGTGGCGTGAAAGGATTTTAAAACCCAAATCGACGATAGGGTTCCGGCAAGTTTCATGTTGGGATAGTTTTCTTCTACATATTTCATTAAAAAGTAGGTTTGCAAACCATCTATGAGCCATTGGTCTTGTCTAGGGTTTATAATTAAGATATTTTCCAAATAGTTGTGTAAGGCCGTTTTTAAGATCTTCATTTCGTATTGAAACTTGTCTGGAAACGGACGTATAAAACTAGGTAATAAGTTTAATCCATAAATAGGATTTTTTCTATAGTCAATATCTGTAATTAATAGTTTTTCTAAAGGGTAAGGACCTAAATTTCTAACCAAAAACTCTGAGACTTGATCGGTAATCAGCAGGTTTTCAATCATGCTTAAGTTTTCTTGATCTAAATTCGAAACCATAGTGAAATAATCAGTTTTCACTTGATTAAACTGTTTCGTTTTATTTAAAAACAATTTGGAGTTTATTCTGTTTTTTCCTTCAAGTTTTACAATAGAAAGACTGTCTTTTTGGATGACTTCAGACTGTTCCAACTCAGAAGTTACATGATAGCTGTTTGGAATTTGTAACTCTAAGCTGATGTCTGATACAGGCACAAACAAATCGTCTAAATTTTTATTGCTGAAGTATTGCCATTGTCCATTGTAAACTGCTGGAGTGATATACCAATATCGAAGGTTGAAGTCACCTTCATTTGACACGCCATATCTGGTGAATTTATTGCTAGGTATTTGAACGATATAGTTAAGGTGGATGGTATAACTCTCATGTGGTTTTAAAGGTGAGTCAAGTTTAACTTTTATAACATCTATTTGATTTTTAACTCTGTCGAATTCTAGCTCTTGCTTGTTTTGTATTATAGATGTAACTACGGAATATCCTCTTTCTTCATTTTTGGCAAAATGAAATGCCGTACTATATTCTTCTGCAAAACGTTTGGCTAAAGGGGTGTTTTTTGTAGCGTAACTATGACTCCAATCGTTTAAATAAATAGTGTTTAACGTGTGTTCCGAATCATTAAAATAAGTAATACTTTGAGAAATTTTAATCTGGTTTTTGTCCACCTGAAATTCGGCTTTGAGGTCTATTTTATTCTGACCTAAAACCCATAACGGTATAAAAAGAAACAAGAAATGACTTAAAATTCGGACTTTCAACTTATTTTATAAACTTTAAGGGTTGCACATTGGTGTTGGACATGTGTATATAATACAGGCCATTGCTTAAATGAGATACATCTATACTTAGGCGATTAGAATGGTCTAAAGGGATTACTTTTACCACCTGTCCTAAGGTGTTATAAATATAAAGTTTGTTGCTAGAAAAAGTACTTTTATTGATTTTTACTTCTAGTAGGTTCTCAACAATATTCGACCCAATAATTTGAAAATTATCCATTTGATACCTTGGAATGTTCAATATGGTTTGGTTGGTTACCAATTGTAAGGTAACAGGAAGATGGTCGCTAAAATAATATAAAGCGTCTCGAATTTCACTAGAAAAATCTACTCCTTCACAAAAGTCATCCTTGATTTCCTGGTTGTAACAATCCAAGTTTCCATTGTTCCCATATGCTTTATAGCTATTATCCACATAATAAATATCCTGTTCGGAAAGCATGTTGGTCGATGTTAAAATAAAATCGAAACGATCGTCAAAACCACCAGAAGCTCCACCTAAACCTGTTTGGTTTCGAGTAGATTGGGTAAACATGTCAAGGTATTCTGTATTGTTGTGCCAATTTCCCATTCTATCTGCAGGATCGGCAAATACGATGTTATTTTCTGTATGTAATAACTCACTAATAGCAGGTTCTAAGTGGCTATAAACATTTAAATCTCCCGCCAGCATTACGTTGCTGTTGGCAGGAAACCCATTTAAATATGTCGTTAAATCTTGAACCATTTCTAATCTTAAAGCTTGGTTGTTTGCGCCGCTAGAGGCTTTTAAATGACAAACAATCACGTTTAAATATACAGGATTAGTGCTTTGGTTGGTGGAATTTAACTTTAATTTATAATGATTGAAGTCCCGATATAATGTGGGCACTTCGTGTTGACTTTCTAAAATGAATTTTGAACTATTATAAAACATCAAATTCTGAAGGTCGTTTTGATTTCCCGTGTTGTCGTCCGAGGTGTTATAGGTGAATACGGCGCTTTCAAAATCCTCTGATACTCGAGATTGCAATACCTGTAAAATAGCTTGGGCGCCAGACAAATTGTTCAACTCGCAAACCATAAATAGGTCGGGTTGATAATCGCTTAAAATAAGGTCTAAATACTGAATGCGATTAGGGACGTTGTTGTCGTAAGGGAAATTCAATAAATTATAAAACATCACCTTGAAGTTCTCTTGTCCCAACAAGCTATTGGTACATAGCAAGCAAAAGAGAAATACAAGGTGAATGTTTTTTATCATAAGGAATTTCGAATAGTTTCTGGATTAGAAATTAGGACTCAATCTGTATTTCTTGTAGAATTCGTCTAGGATTACAATAACTTCTTCAGGCGTATCTACCAAGTGAATAAGATCCATGTCTTTAGGACTAATATTGTGGAATTTTTCTAGTAAAATTTGGTTGATCCAATCAATTAATCCACCCCAAAATTCAGTTCCTACTAAAATGATAGGGAATTTTTCTATTTTATTCGTTTGTATTAAAGTAATGGCTTCAAACAACTCATCTAAAGTTCCAAAACCCCCTGGCATAACTACAAAGCCTTGTGAGTATTTAACGAACATAACCTTTCTAACAAAGAAATAATCAAAGTCTAAGCTTTTATCGCTATCGATATATGGATTATCGTGCTGTTCAAAAGGTAAGTCAATATTTAAACCAACTGAAGTACCTCCTGCCATATGAGCGCCTTTGTTTCCAGCTTCCATAATGCCTGGCCCACCACCGGTAATAACACCATATCCGTGGTCTACAATTTGTGAAGCAATGTCTTCTGCTAATTTATAATACTTATTATCTGGTTTGGTTCTTGCCGATCCGAAAATGGATACACAAGGTCCAATTCTACTTAATTTTTCATAGCCATTTACAAACTCACCCATGATTTTGAAAATAGCCCAGGAATCGTTTGTTTTTATTTCATTCCAACGTTTGTAGTGTTGCTCGTCTCTCATTTGTAATGTTTTTTATTTAATGTATTCATTCGAATTTATTTTAATCAGGTAAAGGTTGTTAAAATTAAACCAGAGGCAAATTTAAGAGAAATTAGGACATTTTAGGTGCTTTCTTTAAAGGATTTGCACTTAGATATTTAAATCTATTAAATAAGTCGTCAGTTTTAAGAATAGAACATAAAAAAGAGGTAAATCATGCGTTAAGCATTTACCTCTCTTATAAAAATTCAATTATTTTTTAAAGGTTTATTTTAATGGGCCTCGTCCCGAAATAAGGTTGTACAAAATAATAATAATAGCTATAACAAGCAAAATATGAATTAAATTACCTGTTGGTATGCCTTGAACAACACCTAAAAAACCTAGTAGCCAAATGACTATACAAACAACGGCTACTAACCAAAGTATACTTCTCATAATTTATAGAATTTATGGTTAAGTTACTAATTTAGTGGTTTTTATGTAAGAATTGTACTAAATTAATTCTTTTTTAAGAAAATGTGCCGTATAGCTCTTTTTATGTTTGATAACCTCTTCCGGAGTACCCTCTACCACAACCTGACCACCATTCTTACCGCCTTCGTAGCCTATGTCAATAATATGATCGACCATTTTAATAACATCTAAATTATGCTCAATAATTAAAACGGTATTTCCTTTATCGGCTAATTTATTCAACACAATCATAAGTACTCGAATGTCTTCAAAATGCAGTCCTGTTGTAGGTTCATCAAGAATATAGAAGGTGTTTCCTGTGTCTCGTTTACTTAGTTCTGTAGCTAGTTTAATACGCTGAGCCTCTCCACCAGACAGTGTGGTGCTTTGTTGCCCTAACGTAATATATCCCAAACCAACATCTTGAATGGTTTTAAGTTTTTTATGAATTTTAGGAATGTGTTCAAAAAAAGGAACGGCCTCATTAATAGTCATGTCCAAAACATCACTAATCGATTTTCCTTTATAACGAATCTCTAGGGTTTCTCGGTTAAATCGTTTCCCGTTACAGGTTTCGCATTCAACATAAACATCTGGAAGGAAGTTCATTTCTATAACTCGTAAACCACCACCTTGACAGGTTTCACAACGTCCACCTTTAACATTAAAGCTGAATCTTCCTGGTTTATATCCACGAATTAAAGCTTCTGGAATTTTAGCAAACAAACTACGGATTTCACTAAAGGTTCCTGTGTATGTGGCTGGATTACTTCTTGGAGTTCTCCCTATGGGAGATTGGTTAATATCGATGACCTTATCTATGTGTTCTAAACCTTTAATACTTTTGTAAGGCATAGGTTTTTTAACGCCATTAAAGTAATGGGTATTCATAATAGGATAGAGGGTTTCATTTATTAAAGTGGATTTTCCACTTCCTGATACTCCTGTAACACCGATCATTTTTCCCAAAGGAAGTTTTACAGAAACATTTTTTAAATTATTTCCTGTACAGCCTTTCAATTCTATAAACTTGCCATTGCCTTTTCTTCGCGATTTTGGGACTTCAATTTGCTTTGTGCCATTTAAGTAATCTGCCGTTAAGGTATGATGCGTTTTTAGTTCGGCAGGTGTACCAATGCTAATGATTTCTCCACCGTATTTACCTGCTTTAGGACCAATATCTATCACGTAATCGGCTTGTTCAATCATGTCTTTATCGTGTTCTACCACAATAACTGAATTTCCTATATCTCTTAAAGCGAGTAAGGATTTTATCAGCTTTTCGTTATCTCGTTGGTGTAAACCAATACTAGGTTCGTCTAGAATATAAAGCACACCCACCAATTGAGAGCCTATTTGTGTCGCTAAACGAATACGCTGAGCTTCTCCACCAGATAAGGATTTTGAGCTTCGGTTTAAAGAGAGATATTCTAAACCAACATCAAGTAAAAACTGCAGCCTGGTTTTAATTTCTTTAATAATCTCTTCTGCAATTTTTAATTGCTTGTCGGAGAGGTGTGAATCTAAATCGTGAAACCAATGTGCTAAATCAACAATATCCTTGTTGGCCAAATCTGCAATGTTGTTTCCGTTTATTTTGAAATAAAGAGATTCTTGTCTTAAGCGTGAACCTTGACAAGCGTCGCAGGTAACCTTGTCCATATACTCCTTTGCCCAACGCTTTAAGGAAGTGGTTTCTGCATGGGCGTACTGACTTTCTATAAAATTAGCCAAACCTTCAAATTCAATTTTATAGTCGCGAGTAACACCTAAAGTTTTGCTTTCTACCGAAAACTTTTCGTTCCCTCCATAAAGAATCATTTGTTTTGCTTCTTCTGGAATGCTTATATACGGATCGGTTAAGGAAAAATTAAAGCGTTTTGCAATGGCTTCTAGCTGCTTAAAAATCCAAGTGTTTTTTTGTGGTCCTTGTGGAGCTAATGCACCAGCAGCAATAGATAGTTTTGAGTCTGGAATGATTTTGTTTTCGTTAACTTGATACAAAGATCCAATTCCGTTACATTTTGGACAAGCACCTTTTGGCGAGTTAAATGAAAAATTGTTGGGTTCTGGGTTAGGATAGGAAATTCCGGAACTCGGACACATTAAATTCCTACTAAAATAGCGCGCTTGCTGTGTGTCTTGGTCTAACACCATAAGCACATCGTCTCCATGGTACATGGCGGTATTAATGGTTTCGCTTAGACGTTTATCGTTATCTGCAGTATCATCAATTTTTAAGCGATCGATAACTATTTCTATATCGTGATTTTTATAACGATCCAGCTTCATGCCTTTTACCAAATCTAAAACTTCACCATCGGCGCGTACTTTTACAAACCCTTGTTTGGCAATTTGTTCAAATAATTCTCGGTAATGTCCTTTTCGGGAACGCACAACGGGGGCCAAGATATGAATGCGTTTTCCTTTAAAGTTCTCTATAATAAGTTCCTTAATCTGCTCATCGTTATAGCTAACCATTTTTTCGCCGGTATGGAAGCTGTAAGCGTCACTGGCACGGGCATAAAGTAGTCTTAAAAAATCGTAAATCTCGGTTATCGTACCAACGGTAGAGCGTGGCGACTTGCTCGTAGTTTTTTGTTCAATAGCAATAACAGGTGAAAGTCCGTCAATTTTATCAACATCTGGACGCTCAAGCCCACCAAGAAATTGTCGTGCATAGGCCGAAAAAGTTTCTATATATCGGCGTTGGCCTTCAGCATAAATCGTATCGAAAGCTAAAGACGATTTTCCACTACCGGATAGCCCAGTAATAACCACCAATTTCTCTCTAGGGATAGTAACATCTATATTTTTTAGGTTGTGAACGCGAGCGCCTTGAACCTCAATATTTTCTTCGAATAAACTCATAAAAAAAGAGATTTTGTCGTTTAGAAAGACAAAGGTGCAAAGGTACTGATTCTGCAATTAAAAATGAAGGTAAGTGCGAGTCGAGTTTGAATTTCAAAATTCAATACGGAGAGTTTTAACGAGTTTATTTCCTTGACCTTTAGCTGAAACCAAAAAGAGGTGGTAGGTTAGATGGAAAAAATAACCTCTTTATACGCCTTGGCCCATTTAATTAAAGTGTCAGAGGAAGGTTCTAAATTTAATTTTTCAATAATATTAGTCCGGTGTTTTTGAACGGTTCGGGTAGATACAAATAATAACTCGCTAATTTCAGCAGAACTTTTGTCCTCAGAGATTAATCGAATGATTTTTCGTTCAGATGGAGTTAAAAGAGCTACTTTTTTAAGTTCGTCTTCTACGCTGGATTCAAAATTTTTATCAAAGGAAGTACTGAAATATATCTCCCCATTCATAACGGCTGCAATACAATTTTCTATGCTTTCCATACTATCCTCTTTTAAAAGATAACCATCAATTCCTAATTTTTTGGCCTGTACAACAAAGCTTTTTTCTTTGTGGTAAGTCATGACTATAAAGTGTGTTTTTAAGTCTTTCTCTCTACACTGTTTAATAACCTCAAACCCATTTAGCAAAGGCATTTCAATATCTAAAAATGCAATTTTAGGTTTTAAGTTTACAATGGCTTCCAAGGCATCTGCACCATTTTCTGCAGTTCCAACAATGGTATAACCGGCTTGTTCTAATTCTTTTCTTAGGCCTCTTAGCATAATAGGGTGATCGTCGGCAATA